>JACQXP010000017.1 GCA_016208645.1 Candidatus Methylomirabilota bacterium
CGTCCCTCCCGTTCCCATTGTATGAGTCAGCCTACAGAGAGGAGGAGACGAGTTCGAGGGATATCACAGAAGAACTCCTCCGTTTTTACGACCACTTTCAGGTAAAGCTCAGCGATAAGGAAAAGGACTACCCTGACCATCTGGTAGTCGAGCTGGAATTCATGGCCTTTCTGGCAAAGAAAGAGGC
This sequence comes from Candidatus Methylomirabilota bacterium, assembly GCA_016208645.1. Taxonomy (GTDB): domain Bacteria; phylum Methylomirabilota; class Methylomirabilia; order Methylomirabilales; family 2-02-FULL-66-22; genus 2-02-FULL-66-22. The sequence goes on from JACQXP010000017.1 coordinate 188, forward strand.
GGATGCTATGGGGCAGGGGAAGGACCCTGCCCCGTACCGTCGCGCGCCATTGGACTCTTTGGACAGCCATCTGGATAAGTGGGTCCACAGGCTGGATGAGAGGCTGCAGGAGAGGATCAGGGAGCCCTTTTACCAAGGGGCCAGCTCCTTTCTGAGGGAATTCTTGATGAATCACCTTTCCTACCTGCATAAGGGGGCGACGAGGGTAATTCCGTCAACGCCGATGTGATCAACCCGCTTTCTCTGGTGGGCCTTTGGCCCCCTTCAGTCTCGACCTTGCCGCAATTGGAGATGTGGCCCACCCGAAATGGCGCGCCACCTCTATGGGTGTCTACCGGCTCTGGCGGGACCTCGGCTATGCAATCGGCGCCCTCCTCTCCGGGATCATCGCCGACCTCCTGGGGATGGCAACCGCGATTCACGTGATCGCCGCCCTCACACTCTTGTCGGGCGTCGTCGTGGCCGTCCGGATGTACGAGACCCTCCCCGCGAAGCGGTAGGGCGCTGAGCGCACACGAGCCAGGACCGTGCCTCGTCGGCCGCGCGTTGCTTGGGTATCAAGCGGGGGCCTTCAGGGCGGCGATGAAGGGAAGGTTGCGGTACCGCTGCTGGTAGTCGAGGCCGTATCCCACCACGAACTTGTCGGGGACCTCGAAGCCGCGATAGGCGATGGGATGGTCCACGATCCGGCGGACGGCCCGATCGAGGAGAGTGCAGACCTTCAGGCTGGCCGGACCCCGCGCCCGGAGGATCCGTAACAGGTAGCCCAGCGTCAGGCCAGTATCCACGATGTCCTCGACCACGAGGAGGTCCCGCCCAGCGATCTCCTCCTCCAGATCCTTCACGATGCGCACCACGCCCGAGGCCTTGCTACTGGGGCCGTAGCTGGAGATGGCAATGAAGTCAATGGCGGCGGGAATCGTGAGAGCCCGGGCGAGGTCCACTAGAAAGAAGGCCGCTCCCCGCAGGACCCCGGCCAAGACCAGGTCGCGCCCGGCGTAGTCCCGTGAGATGGCCTCACCCAGCTCTCGGATGCGGGCTGCGATCTGCTCCGCCGAGAAGAGGACCTCGCCCAGCTCCTCGCTCATCACGACGGCCGGGCCTCACTCCCGCGGGCGGATGCCGTCCCCGGCGCCGTCGCGGGGAGGCCGTACTTCTGCACGAGGCTCCGGAAGTCCCGTCCGTAGAAGACCTTCAGTCGGATGTCGGGGTACAGCTCCCGGAACTTGCGAATCTTCCGGTTCTTATCGGTCACCAGGCTCTGCTTCAAAGTGGTGAGCTCCAGGAACAGGTCCAGGTCGGGGAGATAGAAGTCCGGCGTGAATGCCTCGCTGACGTTTCCGGCCTCATCCCACCCCAGGGGGAAGGACTTCGGCTCGTATTCCCAGCGGATCCGGTAGAAGTCCAGGACCCTAGCCAGCTCCGCCTCGCTGGGATGGACGAATCCGGGGAGGAGGCCCTCCGGTCGCTCCGTCGGTGTCTCACCCCCGCGCCGCTCGATCCATGCTGCGATCTCCCCTGCGTGGCCGCCGATTCCTCGGCCCTCCGCGGCGCTCCGGATCACTGCCGCCGCCCCCTCCACCCCCAAGCGATCGGTCCGGACGATAAGATCGTAGTGTGCCGGATCCTCCCATTCCTCCCCATAGTGCTGCCGGATCCACTCGCTGCGCCTCCGGTCGCCCTCATCCAGCATGGCCTCGGCCTCGACGTCGGTCAGGTCTTGGACCCGTTGGAGGGCCGCGCGGCGGGCCTTGAGGTCGGCCACCATCCGCGCGTGAAGGCTCCATGGACAGTCCCGGAACAGGAACTGCCCGCCGCGGCCTACGACCAGAATGTCCTGTTTCGCCGCCAGGTCCAGCAGCACCGCCTGGAGGTAGTCCACGTGAACCTCCCCCGTCGCGGCGACCCCCGGCCCGGGCCGTTCCTCGTCGCTCTCGTCCAGCTCCGGCCCGGTCAGGCCGTGCTCCTGGACGAGGCTCTCGAGGAGGTAACGGTCCACCAGGACAAATCCCAGGTCCCTGGCGACCCGGTCCGCCACGGCCTCCCCATCGCTCCCCGTCTGCCGGGCGATCGTGATGATCCCCACGGGCGATCTCCTCTGGCGAATGCAGCCCATCCCCCCGGGGGCCAGAACACCCCCCTGGGTGACCTGCGGACTGGCGAACCGGTTTCCCGGCGTGGCAGGCCAGGCGATGTGCCCCCTGGGGGATGCTATCATAAGCAAGTTCGGTCAGAAAATAAGACTGCGGGAGGGCGGTTGCGGGGGAGGACCAGAAGGGTTGAAAAGAAGACGACCCCGAGTGACCTTTTTCGGTTTTTCCGTTCCAGCCTACCCCGGGTTCCCTTCGGTGTCCTCGATTTCTCCCTTCCTTTCGGTCGGTCGATTTCGATTCTTCCGTCGGGTTCCCTTCGGCTGCCGCAGGCTTTCCTGGTTGACCTTGGGGCCTCTCGGGGCCGTCACGCATTAAGATAGTCAAAGTCCCCTCCCGTGTCAAGCCCAAAAATACGGCCCGAGAGTACGCTGACTCAGACATCCCAGTCAGACGGCCGGCGAAGCCTGCCATCTGGCCAAGCTGGTCCAGGGATCGGCAGCAGGTGTCCCCGTCGCCTTTGGAATCCGCACGCTCGCCTGAGGCCCCGATGCCTCCAACTCATGCCAGCTTCAGGCTGACGGAGACCCCGTCGCGGAGCGGGAGGATGGTCGTATAGAGGTTGGGCGCCCGGAAGAAAAGGCGGGTGAGTTCCAGGACGCCCTCGGTGGTCGGCTCGGCCGGGCCGTCCACCACCCGGCCGCCCCAGAGCATGTTGTCGCTCATGAAGTAGCCGCCGACACGCACCCGCGGGATGGCCTTGTGGAGGACCGACGGGTAGTGCTGCTTGTCCACATCATTGAAGATGATGTCGAACTCGCCTGGCAGCCGCTCCAGGATCTCGAAGGCGTCGCCCGGCTCGAACCGCACCCGACAGCGTACGCCGCCCTGTCGGAAGAACTCCTTGGCCTGCGCGAGATTCTCGGCCGAGGCCTCGGTCAGGATCAGCTCCCCATCGTCCGGCAACGCCCGGGCAAACCAGTACGCAGAGTAGCCGTAGCCGGATCCCAGCTCCAGGATTCGCCGGGCGCCGATGCTCTGGGCCAGCAGGCAGAGCATCCGCCCGACCAGCGGGCCCACGATGGGAAAGTCCCGCTCGGCCGCCTGGCGCTCCATCTCGAGCAGCACGGCGTCGCGGGTCGTTTCGAGACTCTCGAGATATTGTTCGATGCGGGGGACGACGATGTCCCCGCCGCGCCCTCGCGGCGCCAGATCGTCCCGTTTAGAAGATCTTGGCCCCAAGGGGCACCTCCTTCTCGGGGATGAGCAGCGCCAGATCGTCGTTTCCGACGGGCGCCGCCAGGACTCAGCAGTCAGCCATCCCCCGTTCGCGGGGTTCAAAGTTCGAGGTTCAATGTGCAACGTTGAACCTTGAACCTCGCACAGTGAACGGCGGCCAGCCGCCGAGTTTTCCCTCGAACGCCCCCCTGCCGTCTGCTATAGTACGGCCGTCCTGTCCCGAGCCGACCCTGGGGAGGGGAACCTGCATGACGGCGAAAACGCGACGACTGGTGGGCGTCCTGGGCCTTTCTGCAAGCCTCGGCTTGGTCGCGGTCGCGATCGTGGCCTACGCAACGTGGCCCGCCAACACGCTGGGGAACTATCTGCGCGACCGGCAGGCACATCAGCAGATACTCCTGGCCCTGGAGCGCCGGATCGGCGCGGAACGCGATTCGCTGACCCGCGAATTCTACCAGGCCTGGCTGGCCGAGGAAAAGGGCGACCTCGCCGGGGCCATCCGGGGCTTCCAGGCCTTGCGGGAAAAAGCGCGGCCGGGCACCCCCCTGCACCTGCACAGTTCGCTCCGTTTGGGTCTCGCGTACGGACTGAACCGCGACCTGAATCGCGAGCTGGCGACCTACCAGGGGTTGATGGATCGGTATCCGGGCGCCAGCCGGCTGAGCCAGGCGACCTTCTATCTCCGGCGGGGCGAGGCGGAGCGGGCCCGCCTCCTGCTGGACGAGGCACTGGCCCAGGACGACAAGGACGCCAGCCTCGGGACCAGCCGCCAGCTCGCCCAGGACCTGCGCAACGGCCTGCGACCCGCGCGGGGGAACGGGCCCGCCGTCTCTCACTGAGGCTCGGATCCTACATGTTCTGTCCGGTGTGCGGCAGCGAGTACGTGGCGGGTATCCTGACCTGTTCCGACTGCGACGTGCCGCTTGTCCCGGATTCGCCCCTGGCGGAGGACGAGGTCATCTTCGACGATCCGGTCGTCCCCGCCATCGAGGTCTGGAACCCTGCCGAGGCAGAGATCGTCTGTGCCCTGCTCCAGGCCCACGGCATCCCCTGCATCCTGAAGGCCGAGAACCAGTACGCCGTGGACGCCACCTACACGATCGGCCCGCTGGCGCGGCGGCGCATCCTGGTCCGCGAAAGCGATCTCCCCCGCGCCCAGGAAATTCTCCGGGCCGCCCCAGCCCCCGATATTCCAGCGGGAGGCCCAGACCGATCGGAGGCATGAGACAACGCATTCCACAGCCGATTCGCCCTTGATTGGCTGGAAAGTGTCCGTGTCCAACTGCGTACGAAAGTACGAGGGTACGAACGTACGAGAGCAGGCAAGGGACATGCGGGTGTGCGTCCGCCCTTGTCCAGGTACATTCGTACATTCGTACGGTCGTACGCTGTTCGTCGATGGGTAAGCTCTAAGCCTGAACCAGGGCGAAGTTCCTCGATGACCCCTCGCAACCCCTGGTCTTCGATGATTCCCAACGCGCCAGCCTTCCACGAGAACGCCCTCCTATTCGGGCACGACCCGACGCCGCGCCTCCTCGCCTTCGAACTCACGGGGGACGATCGGATCCGCGTCTTCGCCCGGACGGTGGACGGCCAGACGGGCTCAGACCTTCGCCCGTTCCGGCCCTTCGTCCTCCTGGCCAGTACCGATCTTTTGACCGGATGGGCCGGCGGGTACGAGGTGGAAGAGTTGGAGGGCGACGGCCTCTACCGGTTCCTGGTGTTCTTCCCCGGCTGGGGCGACGCCCTGCGGGCCCGGGCCCACGTCCAGAAGGTGACGGGCAAGGCCCAGGCGGCCCCGGACGCGCCCTTCCTGTTCTTCACCGACCGACAGCACCGGGTGGGAGCACCTCATCTCGGGCAAGGCCCTGGACGAACCGGACATGCTGAAGGAACTGGTCCGCCTCGTCCAGGAGCGGGACCCTGACGTCCTGGAGGGCCACAACCTCTTCCGGTTCGACCTGGAGTACATCGAGGCCCGCGCCCGACGGCACAAGGTCAAGCTGGCCCTGGGGCGGGGCGGGGCGGTCCTGCAGGGGCACCCGTCGCGGATGCAGATCGCGGAGCGGACCATCACCTACAAGAAGTACGAGGTCGTCGGCCGCCACATCATCGACACCTGGATCCTGGCCCAGCATTACGACGTGACGGCGCGGGAACTGGAGGGCTACGGCCTGAAGGAGATCGCCAGGCACTTCGGCCTGGCCGCCGACGACCGGACCTACATCCTGCCAGAGAAGGTCTCCTGGTATTTCGACCACGACCCGGACACCCTGTTCCGGTACGCCCTGGACGACGTGCGGGAGACGCGCGCACTGAGCGAGATCCTCAGCCAGAGCTACTTCGTCCAGGCCCAGATCTTCCCGTTCTCGTACCAGAACGTGGCCCTGCGCGGGAATGCCACCAAGATCGACGCCCTGCTGATCCGCGAGTACCTGCGCCGGCATCGTGCCATCCCCGCCCCGGAGCCGCCGCAGGAAGTCCTGGGCGGCTACACCGAGATAGCATACCAGGGCGTGGCCCGCCGCGTCCTTCACTACGACGTGACCTCCCTGTACCCATCCGTGATGCTGGCCTTCGGATACTTCCCCCGCCGCGACACCCTGGGCGTGTTCCCTTCGCTCCTCCGGGACCTGCGCGCCTTCCGGGTGCAGGCCAAGCGACTGGCCCGGACCGCAGAGACGGACGAGGCGCGCGCCTACTACGACGCCCTCCAGGGCACGTTCAAGATCCTGATCAATTCCTTCTATGGCTACCTCGCCTTTCCCCTGGGGCATTTCAACGATTACCAGGCGGCCAACCAGGTGACGGCCAAGGGACGGGAACTGATCCACGCCGTAATGGCGTGGCTGAAGGATCGCGGGGCCCGCCTCATCGAGATCGACACCGACGGCCTCTACGTCGTGGCGCCGCCGGATGTCCGGACGCCGGAGGAGGAGGAACGGCTGCTCCACGACATGTCCACGATCCTGCCCGAGGGAATCAGCCTGGAGCTGGCAGGGCGCTACCAGGCCATGTTCAGCTACAAGATGAAGAACTACGTCCTGCTGGATGAGGCCGGGCGCCTCGGCATCACGGGCTCGGGCCTGCGCTCGCGCGGCCTGGAGCTGTTCCAGCGCGAGTGGATGGAGGAGATGTTCCTCCACCTCCTGCGGGGCGAGCCGGAGAAGATCCGGGAGCTCACCCAGCGCTACGCCGAGGCCTTCGAGCAGCACAAGTTCGACATCCGCAAGTTCATGAAGACCGAGACGCTCCAGGATTCGCTGGAGACCTACCGGGAAAAGATCCGTGGAGGCCGGCGGAACCCGGCAGCGGCCTACGGGCTGGCCCTTGGCTCGGAGCGCCCCTACCAGCCCGGCGACCAGATCTCCTACTACGTTGCCGGCACCTCGAAGAAGGTGAAGGTGCACGAAGCGGCCAAGCTGGCCAGCGAGTGGGACCCCAAGAACCCGGACGAGAACGTCGAATACTACAAGGCCAAGCTGGTGGAACTCGTCGAGAAGTTCCGGCCGTTCTTCGAGTCCAGCCAAAGGACCGCCAAGTGGTCATGACCGTTCCTGGTCCCCACGATGGATGAAGACCCTGGCACATTACCCAGGTTCAGGCGCCCCCACCCCAGCCCTCCCCCCAGCGTGGGGGAGGGGAGGGTGGGGGGGATTTTCGTGACAGGCGCCATGATCGCCAAGAGAAGCATTCATGGCGGTTCCCCAGCGTGGGGGAGGGGAGGATTGCGATGGATCTGCACGGGGTCCGGGATCAGACCCTCCCCCCAGCGTGGGGGAGGGGAGGGTGGGGGGGATTTTCGTGACAGGCGCCATGATCGCCAAGAGAAGCATTCATGGCGGTTGGGAGTAGCATGGATCGAAAGAAGTGGCTCGTCGTCATCGCGGTGGACCTGGCCATGGCCCTGGCGGCCCTGGACAGCACCGTCATCGGCACCGCCATGCCCACGGTGGTGGCCAGCCTGGGTGGCCTCAGCCTGTTCAGCTGGGTCTTCTCCATCTACTTGCTCACCTCGACGGTCGCCCTCCCCATCTTCGGGCGACTGTCCGATCTCTTCGGCCGCCGGAACATGTTCGTGGTGGCGGTGTGGATCTTCACGGGCGCCTCGGCTTTGTGCGGACTGGCCACCAACATGGTCTTCCTGATCGCGGCCCGCGCCCTCCAGGGAATCGGCGCAGGAGGAGTCTTCGCGCTCTCGCAGGCGGTCTTCGGCGAGATCTTCCCACCCCACGAGCGTGGGAAGATGCAGGGCTACCTGGCGGCCGTCTGGGGGATTTCGGCCCTGGTCGGACCGCTGATCGGCGGGTTCATTGTCCAGTACCTGGGCTGGCGCTGGACCTTCTTCGTCAACGTCCCGGTGGGGATTGCCGCTAATTACATGCTGGTCGTGGGGCTCACGGGCCTGGCCAGCGAGGGCACGCACCGGCGCATTGACTACGCCGGGGCCGCCTGCCTCGTGGTCAGCATCGTTGCCTTGATGCTGGCCCTCCTGGAGTTCGGCAACGTGGGCCAGCGGGCGAGGGGCGGGGCGATCGCAGGGCTGGCGGTGTGCCTGGTGTTCACCGCGGCCTTCCTGGCGATCGAGAGCCGGGTCCCGGAGCCCATCCTGCCCCTCGGGCTCTTCGGCAGCCGGACCTTCGTCACCACGACGGTCTGCCTGTTCCTCTCGGGCCTCGCCATGTTCGGCGCCATTTCGTTCATCCCCCTCTTCGTGCAGGGGGTCCTGGGCGGCACGGCCGTCCAGGCCGGCTCCGTCCTCACCCCCATCAGTCTGAGCTGGGTCACGGGTAGCACCCTCGGCGGTCGGTTGCTGAATCGTCTTGGCTATCGCACCCTGGCCATCGCGGGGATGATCGGCCTGACGAGCGGATACCTGCTGTTCACACGGCTGGGGACGGGATCGCCCCTCAGCCACGCGGCCGGGAGCGGCGTGTTTCTCGGCCTGGGGATGGGCGTCGTCACCGTCACAACGGTCGTGGCCGTCCAGACCGCCGCGCCGCCGGACCAGATCGGCGTCGTCTCGACCCTGCCCTTCTTCTTCCGGAACATCGGCGCCACGATCGGCGTGGCCATCATGGGCGCGATCCTGAATGCCCACATGACCGGGGCGGGGACGGGCCCGCTGGCCCTGACGGCCGGCGAGGGGGCCTTTCAGACCATGCCTCTGCTCCTTCGCGGACACCTGGCGGCCGGCATCCGGGCCTCGTTCATCTTCGGTCTCGTCGTCGTGGTCCTTGGCGTCCCGGTGAGTTTCTTGGTCCCGGATCTTTCCCCGGCCCGGCCGGGGAAAGAGGCAGGAACCCGCAAGGCCTCATCCACGGCACCGATAGAGTAGTCGCCCGGCATCCAGGCGCACGGGGATTGTCCGACAACCCCGGATGGCCGCCCGCTGAAATCCTTGACCCCCCACCATTTTGTGGTTAGTCTTGGGCGCTTTCCTTCCGGAGGGGGCCCCGCATCATGAGGATCACGCCGTGAACCCGACGCTCCTTGAGAGTCGCGTGGAAAAACTGACCGCGCTGCTCGATGTCGGCAAGGCCATGGCCTCGGAGCGAAACCTCGACCGCCTCCTCCAGTTGATCCTGACGGAGGTTACCAAGGTCATGGGAGCCGACCGGAGCTCCCTCTTCCTGGTGGATAAGGAGCGCAACGAGCTGTGGTCCAAGATCGCCCAGGGGCTGGAGGTGCGCGAGCTTCGCATCCGGATCGGCATGGGGATCGCCGGGTACGTGGCCCAGACCGGGAAGACGGTCAACATCCAGGACGCCTATGCCGACCCCCGCTTCAACCAGGAGACGGACCAGCGCACGGGCTACCGGACGCGGACCATCCTCTGCGTCCCCATGCGGAACAAGCTGGACGACGTCATCGGCGTCCTGCAGGTCTTGAACAAGTTGGATGGCCTCTTCACCCGTGAGGACGAGGAGCTGCTGCTGGCGCTGTCGAGCCAGGCCGCCGTGGCCGTCGAGAACGCCATCCTGTACGAGGACATCCAGCGGCTGTTCGAGGGCTTCATCAAGGCCTCGGTGTACGCCATTGAATCCCGAGACCCCACCACCTCGGGTCATTCGGAGCGAGTTGCCATCCTGACCGTCGGCCTGGCGGAAAAGGTGGACCGCACCGACGCCGGCCCCTATACCGCCGTCACCTTCTCCCCCGAGGACATGCGGGAACTGCGGTACGCCTCGCTGCTGCACGACTTCGGCAAGGTGGGCGTGCGCGAGCCGGTGCTGGTCAAGGGCAACAAGCTGTACGAGCACAATCAGGAAGGCATCATCGCCCGATTCAACTTCATCAAGAAGGGCCTGGAGACCAGCTACCTTCAGCGCAAGCTCTCGCTGGCGCTGAGCCTGGGGCCGGGGTGCGAGGCCGAGCTGGCGGCCCTGGACGAGGAGCTCCACCGGCAGTTGGCCCAGTTGGACGACCAGTTGCAGTTCATCCTGCAGGCGAACAAGCCCACCGTCCTGCCGCAGGGCGGGTTCGAGCGGATCCTGGAGATCGCGGCCAACACCTTCGTGGACGTGGATGGCTCCAAGCGGCCGTTCCTCACCACCCGGGAGGCGGAGAACCTGTCCATCGGCAAGGGCAGTCTGAACGTCGAGGAGCGGCTGGAGATCGAGTCCCACGTCACCCACAGCTTCCGCTTCCTGCGGCAGATCCCCTGGACCAAGGACCTGCGGCGGATCCCCACCATCGCGTATGCCCACCACGAGAAACTCAACGGGAGCGGCTATCCCAACAGGCTCCTTGGGGAGGACATCCCCTTCCAGGCTAAGCTGATGACGGTCTGCGACATCTACGACGCCCTGACGGCGTCGGACCGGCCCTACAAGCGCGCCCTCCCCCCCGAGCGGGCCCTGGACATCCTGGGGCTGGAGGTGAAGGACGGCAACCTGGATCCGGAGCTCGTCCGCATCTTCGCCGAGGCCAAGGTCTGGGCCCTCACGGTCGGCATGCGCCCCCGCACCTGAGGCCATTCGGGATCCACCCTTCCCCTTCCCAGGTATTCCGCTGATCCGGCCGTCCCCACGATCTCGCGTTCCCGCGTGGTGGCCGCTCTCAGCCGCGCCGAGTTTCCAGTTTTCTATCGGGTCTCGAGCGGGAAAGGCGACGGTGACCTCGGGACATTGAAATTGGAGCAGTCGCTACGAAGGAACGGAGGCCATGCTCAGCAAGTCGGACCTCCAATCGCTGCTTCAGTGCAAGCGGAGGCTGTGGCTCGAGCATCATCGACCTGACCTGATCCCCCGGGACGATCCAGTCTTGTATCGTCGGGCAGTCGACGGCCAAGTCGTCGGCGACAAAGCCAGGGAACAACTTGGCCCGGACTTCATTTGGCCACCAGGTCACCACCAAAAGACCGCTGCAGCGGAGCACGCCAAAGCGATGCTCGCTGCCAGCGCGGGGAAGCCTGCGGCGGAGTTTCCGATGGCGCATGGGGGTCTCTATGCCCGCGCCGACGCGCTCCTCCCAGAGGGCGGACGGTACCTCTTGCGGGAGACGAAGGCCTCCACCTTCCCACTGGAGAAGGACAAAGTAACGCCAGCCGACCCGGAGGATCATCACCTGAACGACGTCGCAATCCAGGCGTGGGTCATGGAAGGCTCCGGGTTGCCGCTCGGGCGGCTCGAGCTGAACCTGCTGAACAACCAGTGGCGCTACCCAGGCGGCGGCGACTACGGGGGGCTTTTTCGGCAGTTGGACGTCACGGGCGAGGCTCACGCCCGCAAAGCGAACGTGCCCGGCTGGATAGCGGGTGCCCGGGCGGTTCTCGCAGGCGGGATGCCGGACATGCAGACCGGCAGGCACTGCACGGAACCGTACCCGTGCCCGTTCAGGCCGTATTGCAAGACGCTCGACCCGCCCGGCCCAGAGCATCCAATCGAGCTCCTTCCTGGTTCAGCCGGCAAAGGGCTTGCGAAGAAGCTCCGCGAGAATCAGGGGTACACCTCCATTCTCGAGCCGCATCCGAACGAACTGACCGGCGCGCAGGCCGCGCTTTATCGCCGCATCCAAGCTGCGCACCGGACTGGCGAGCCGGTGTTCGAGCCCGGCAGTGATGAACTGCTAAACGCATTGCCGTATCCGCGCTACTTCTTCGACTTCGAGGGCATCGACTTTCCGGTCCCGCGCTGGGCTGGCGTGCGGCCCTACGAGCAAGTTCCTTTCCAGTGGTCCTGCCACATCGAGCGAGCCCCCGGCGTGTTCGAGCACGAGGAGTTCCTCGACCTCACCGGCAACGACCCGTCGCTTGCCTGCATCCAGCGCATGCTCCATGCCATCAACCCAGACGATGGGGGTCCCATCTTCGTCCACTACAAGACGTACGAAGAGGGCCGTCTCAAGGATCTCGGGCTCAGGCACCCCGAGCACGAGGGCGCGCTGCTGGAGTACATTGGCCGGTTGTTCGACCTGCATCCGGTGGTGAAGAATCATTACTATCACCCTCGGATGCGCGGGTCGTTCTCCATCAAGAACGTTTTGCCGGTTATCGCCCCTGAGTTGCGATACGATGAGTTGGACGAAGTGCAGGAGGGAACCGCTGCGCAGGTTGCGTACCTCTATGCAACGCTTGACCCCAACACGACACCAGAACGGAAGGCGGAGCTTGAAGCAAGATTGCGGGCGTACTGCCGACAGGACACGTGGGCGATGGTAGAGGTCACCTACTTTCTGTCTCGTTCAGGGCGCCCTCAGCGGCCGGACGGCATGTAGCGCAGGTCCCGAAATACGGAGGCCGGACCCAAGTCCACACCCCGACACTGTGCAGTCCACCTTGTTCTACCCGCTGGACGGGTGCATCCAGCGCTGGATTTGGGCCAAAGGATTATACCCCCAGCGCGCCGGACCACAGTTCGCGCAGGAATACGTCCCAGGGAAGCGCGCGGACTTTCGCACGTATCTTGCGGGACTCGCGCTCCAGCGAAATCAGCAAGGGATGCTTCACCTTGTGCTCGCTGAGCAGGGCGGTCAGTCCCTTATCATCGGGAATTTTATCCGGATAATCTTGCCGGTCAGGGCAGATTATCCGCATGCCGCGCTGGGACCAGAGGAGATGCCGCGCTGGGACCAGAGGAGTCTCGCAGCCGCCTGGCGGTTGCGGGATGGTCGTCCCTGAGAAGAGAGGCCCGGGTCAGCCGCGCCAGCCGGCGACCTGGATGATCTTGCGCTCGGGCAGTTTCAGGCAGGTCAGCTTGCCACCGTACACGCAGCCGGTGTCAATGCCGATGCGGTCGGGCGCCAGGAGGACCTGGCGCAGCGGCGTGTGCCCGAACACGACCGGCTTGGGGAAGCGGCCGACGAACTGGAAGAACTCCTGGCGGATCCACACCAGGTCGTCCGCCTTCTGCTTGTCCAGCGGCACCATGGGCCGGATCCCCGCGTGGACGAAGAGGTATCCCCCCACCTCATACATCGGCCGCAGACTGCGGAAAAAGCGGATGTGGGCCGGGGGGATGTTGGAGGCATCACCCCCGTAGCTCTGCAGCGTGGCCACACCGCCGTTCACCAGGAAGAGTCCATGGTCGTCGCCGGCCAGGAAGTCGAGCAGCATCTTCTCGTGATTTCCCAGCAAGAAGACGCAGCGGTACGGGAGCCCCAGCAGGTACTCCACCACCTCCCGGGACTGCGGCCCCCGGTCAATGTAATCCCCGATGAAGACCACCTCGTCGCCGGGTTCGGGCTCGATCTTCCCCAGCAACCGCTGCAGCGGTCGCAGGCACCCGTGGATGTCCCCGATCACATAGATCGCTGGATTATCAGCGACAGGCATGGTCCCCGTGGAAGGATGGGCTGCGTGCATCGATTTTTCGCGGACGTTTCTTCTGCGCCGGGCTGCCTAGCACATGAAGCTCCCGCCGTTCACATCAATCGTCACCCCGGTCACATACGCCGCATCGTCCGACGCCAGGAACGCGATGACCGTCGCCACCTCCTCGGGCGCGGCCAGGCGGCCCAGGGGGATGTTGGCCAGGATGCGGGCCCGATCCTCTTCGGATCGCAGCGCCCACTTCCGGGCGACGCGGTCCACCAGGGTGGGGCCGGGCGCGACGGCATTCGCCGTGATCCCGAACGGCCCCAGGTCCTGCGCCAGGTGCCGGGTCAACCCCAGCATCCCTGCCTTGGCGCTGGAGTACTGGGGACCCGACAACCGGCTCACGTTGCGGCCCGCGACGGACGAGACGTTCACGATGCGGCCATACTGCTGGCGTTTCATC
>JACQXP010000018.1 GCA_016208645.1 Candidatus Methylomirabilota bacterium
CACCGGCACGCCCACGGTGACGTCTGGCACGCGCACGAACACACTCACGCCGGAGTGCCTCACCTCCACGCGCACCCCGATCACCTGCCGGATTCGACGCAGATTCCTCACGGTCGGATACTTCGAAACTTACTGGCGGGAGGGTAGCGTCCTGAAGGATCTGATCGCCGCAGGGGATGCAGGAAAAGGAGAGGCGGGGTGTTCGTTACCTGGGGTTGGACTCCACATTCTCCTCAATCCACGTGATGAAGCGCTCGACACTCCGGAATGTATCCAGGGGGCACAGCGCATTCAGGCTCTCTGCGCTTGACGTTGCATCCCAGGCTGCCCCCAGCGGAATGACGCCGGCCTCTCTTGCGGCTTCGATGTCTGATGGGGCATCGCCGACGTAGGCGACCTCGTGCGGCGGGGCCCCCCACTTCCCCAGGATCTTCCGGATTGATCCGGGTTTCACGCCCCCTTCCGGAGAGCCGGTCTCCACCACATCGAAATGCTTTGCCAGGTTCAGATGGCGTAGCGAGATGGCCGCGCTGTGGGCGCCCTTGCCGGTGACGATGGCCAACACGACGCCGCGTTCACTGAGCAGGCGCAACGCCGTCTCGATACCGGGAAACAGTCTGGCCCTCCGCGCGGACTCTTCCTCATACGCCGCCAGATAGGTGTCCAGGCAGGCTTGCCAGTGGTCCGGGACCAGTTGTTGGATGATCCCCTCTTCGCTCGGCCCGAAGAGCGCCGCGATCTCGTCGTCCGTGTAGCGACGATCCGAGAACTTCCGCAGCGCCCGGCGGAACGCCGCGAAGCAGACGGGGAGGGTGTCCCCCAGCGTCCCGTCGAGATCGAAAATAACCCCCGCGAGCTTCACGACCGTCCCCCGATGGAATCCGAACGTCCCCCTGCCTCCCTTCTCATCCCAAAAATTTCACCGCCAAGACCGCAAAGATCGCAAAGACTCGCCAACTCTTATCACTTCAGAGGAGCCTCCGGACCGAAATCTTCCCGGCCGGGCCTCCAAAGTTTTTCCGGGTCAGCGCTTCGAATACGGGCAGTTCCTTTGCGTGCTTCGCGGGCTTTGCGGTTGAACTGCACTGTTCGGGCTCATAACGGAGACCGAAGCACGCTGTTGCATGAGGCCCCGGCTGTCTCCGCCCAGTCCCGGCGGATGACGGCCTGGTTCGCTTCTCGCGACACAGTCTACCTCCGGCCGCACTGGCCGCACAAGCAAGAGGAATCCCCCGATCCGGGGGGGACCCTCTGCCCCGTCAATAACCAACGGATGATGCGATGGGAAAACGGGGGGCGGAGGACGCGCGCCAGTCCCGGAGGGGACCGGCGAGGCCTCAGGCGGGATGGATGGCCCGGATGTAGTGGGCGTGATAGGTCACCTGGCTTCCCGGGGCATCCTCCGGCGTGAAGGTGACCACCAGCCCATCCGCCGCGTCCAGGATGCCGACGATGCGCCCTGTCCGGGTCGGCCCGCCGGGGGCCTGCGGCGCCAGGTCCAGCTTGACGCGTTTCCCCACGGCCTGCCTGATCTCCTGATTCGTCATCGGATACCTCTTTCGGAGCTCATGTTCTGCCCGCCGCACGGCGAACTGCCGAAGTGGCTGGAGGAATGACATTACCTCTCGACCGGAACCCCGACCATGGAACCCCACTCGGTCCAGGACCCGTCGTAGTTCCGGACCTTGGGGTATCCCAAGAGCTCCTTCAGGACAAACCACGTGTGGGCCGATCGCTCTCCGATGCGGCAATAGGCGATGACCTCCTTGTCAGGGGTGATGCCCCGTCCCTGGTACAGCGCCTTCAGCTCATCCGCCGACTTGAAGGTGCCATCCGGCCGCACCGCCTCGCCCCACGGGATGTTGGCGGCCCCGGGGATGTGCCCGCCGCGCTGGGCTCCCTCCTGTGGGAGGTTCTCGGGAGCCAGAAGCTCGCCGCTGAATTCCCGAGGGGACCGAACGTCCACGAGCCCTTTGCCGGGCTGGCGGAGGCTCTGGAGGACCGAGTCCCGGAGCGCCCGGATGTTTGCGTCTGGCTCGTGAGCCCTGTATGGCGATTTCGGGTAGGTGGCAGTCTCCTTGGTCATGGGGCGGCCCTCGTCCATCCATTTCTTCAGCGGACGTAGATGGGGATCGCGGGAAGCGGGGGCTCGGACAGGATCCGGCCGTCCAGATAATGCAACCAGTGCCGGCGCTCCCCGCCGGAGATTTCGACCCGACGGAAGCCCGGGGTCTCCAGGGTGATCTCCGGCTCTTGGCTGAGCGAGGAGAACTGGAAGGCCGGATGTAGACGGGCAGCGGCTGATGGTGCAGGAAGACCCAGGTCGGCCGGTCGGCATGGGCCGCCAGCTCGGCCTCCAGCCAATCCAACTGGTCGCCGGCGAGACGCCCCTCCACCTTGCCGGGGAGCATGGAATCCAGCAGGAGAAAGCGAATCCCGCCCCGCTCGAAGGCCTGGCAGACCGGATCGGCCGACGGCGGTTCGCCCGGGCGGAACACCCGGCGGAACTCCCTCCGGTCGTCGTGGTTCCCCAGCATGAAGTGGATCGGCGCCTCCACCGGCTGAAGGAGCGTCCGCAGGCGCCGGTACGACTCCTCCGACTCATCGCTGATCAGGTCGCCGCTGGCGATGATGAAGTCCGGCCGCAGCGCATTCATCATGGGGACGGCCTGTCGGAGGATGGCGGCCGTGTCCGCCCCGTGCTGCCGCCGGTCCTCCTCCGCCAGGATGTGCAGGTCCGAGATGTGGAGAAAGCAGAGGCGGCTCCCAGACATCCGATCCCCCCTGTCGTCCGTCAGGCCGCGATGAAGTGGAGCGCCGGCACCGCCGGCAACTCGCCGGCGTCGGCCAGGAGCTGCAGGAAGGTGCGGAGCCCGTCCAGGTGCCTCGGGGTCAGGTCGAAGCAGAGCCGTTCCCGCAGATACCGGCGGCACGCCTCGGGCGGCAGGCCCGTCCGCTCGCAGGCCAGGGCGACCATGGCCTCGGGGTGGGCCCGGGTGTACGCCTTGGCGGCCAGCAGCGCCTGGTGGAGCGCGCGGATCTCCTCCGCCGCCATCTCCCAGACCTCGGCGCGCGCCGCCCACACGGCGAAGACGAAGGGGAGTCCCGTGAGGGCGTGCCACGCCTTCCCCAGGTCCAGCCGGTTCCGGTACCGCGGGCCGAGGCGGAGCGCCTCGTCCCCGATCATCAATCGGGCCGCCGCGCCGGACGCCTCGGCCTCCGTCAGGAAGCGGGGCCGGACATGGTACGCCTTCTCCAGGAGGAGCCTCACCAGGTACACGGACGTCAACGAGTGGCAGCTGAGGACCACGGGCAGACCGTCCAGCTCCTCCACCGGCCGCTCGCTGGCCAGGAGCACGCTCTCCACGGGCCCGTCGCAGGCGATGGCCAGCCCGGGCAGCAATTGGTAGGCCGCGGGGCGGAGCGCCGCCTCCATCACCGAGATGACCGAGACGTCCAGGTCGCCTGCACGCAGGCGCTCGTTCAATTCGGCCGGCGTCCCGTCGAGGATCGCGCAGTCGGCCGGGACGATGCCGTGCTCCAAGGCGTAGTACACGGGCTCGCAGTTGACGTAGCGGACCCGTCCCAGCCTCAGGCGCATGGCACCCCCTCGAGGCGGCGGTGGCGGATTTGCCCCTCCACCAGGGTCAGCAGGACATCCGCCCCCCCCGTCCCGGCGATGAGCGATCCGACGGGGTCCGACGCGCTCACCGCACCCGCCGACACGGCGATCAGATCGGCCCGCTTGCCCACCTGGAGGCTCCCCACCTGATCGGCCAGCCCGAGGGCCCGGGCGCCCACCAGCGTCGCCATCTCGAGGACCTCGGCCGGGGCCAGGCGACCGGCGTGGATCTCCAGGGCGGCGCGCATCTCGTCCCAGAGGTCCAGCGTCGGCACGCTGGCCAGGGAATCCGTCCCCAGGCCGACCGGGATGCCCTCGCTCAGAAGCTCGGGCACCGGCGCCACCCCGCCCGAGAGACGCGCGTTGCTGCGTGGACAGTGGGCCACGCTGACGCCGGACCTGGCCATGTGTTCGATGTCCGTTGCGGTCACGTGGACGGCATGGATCAAGAGCGGCCGCCAGGCCAGGGCCCCCAGCGCCTCGAGATATTCGATGGGGCTCGCGGCCGATCGTCGCCGCGGCGCGACCGGGCATCCCACCGCGGGGTACAGGCGGCGGGGGATGGCGCCCTGGCCGGTGGAGAGGAACTCCACCTCTTCCGGAGACTCGGCGACGTGGATGCAACAGGGGATGCCGGTCCCGCAGAGGAGCGCCCCGCAGGCGCCAAACAATTCTTCCGACAGGCTGTACGGGCTGTGGGGCGAGAGGCCCACGCGAAGCCGCGCGCCGCGCGCGGCCCGCTGCATGGCCTCGAGGTCGGCCCGGGCGGCGTCACGCCGCGTCTCGGCCTCCTCCGGCGAAAGGCCCAGGATTTCCCGGTACACCACGCCACGCAGCCCCAGGCGCAGGAGGGGCGCCAGGCTCTGGCCGCTCGTGCTGACCTCGCCCACAGAGGTCGTGCCGGACTCGAGGAGGCACCGTGCCCCCGCCTCGGCGGCCGCCGCCTGGTCGGCAAGGGGGAGCTGCCGTCGCCCTTCGATCAGGGTCACCAGCCACGTCGCGAAGTTGCCGGTGTCGGCCGGGGAGGACAGGTGGCAGAGTTCCAGGTGGGTGTGACAGTTCACCAGGCCGGGCAGGAGCGCCGCCTCCCCCACATCCCAGCGGTCCGCGGTGGGCCAGGCCAGGGTGAGCTCGGTGCGGGGTCCCACGCCGGCGATCCTGCCCGCCTGGATCGCCACGGCCCCGTCGGCGATCGGGGGCGCGCTGACGGGAAAGACCCAGCGCGCCGTGAGCAAGCGCACGACGGGCTCAGGCCCGCCATCCACCGCCCGATCCCTTTCGCTGTCCCTGTCCCTGTCGGATCTCGGCATTCTGCTCCGTCGCCAGCCGGGCGGCCGTCTCCAGCTCTTCCCGGGTGTTGACGTTGATGAAGCCGCATAGAGAGGGGTCCAGGGGGCGCAGCTCTTCCTCCGCAACCGTCAGCACCCGCACCACCGGGAACAGGCGGTCGATCTTCAGGCGGTCTGCGCGGATCATGGCCTCCATGTGGGGGAGACAGGCCTTCCCGTAGACGGCGTGCAGGGGCTGGTACCCGTCGGCCGTGCGGGGGACCACCACGTCGTACCCCGAGGCCCGGTCCCGGAGATAGGCGATGACCGCGGGATTCGCCAGGGGCATGTCGCAGGCGATGCAGAAGGTCTGGGGAAAGGTGCTGTGAAAGACGGCGGTGTAGATGCCCCCCAGGGATCCCTTCTCCGGGATGCGGTCGGGGAAGACGGGCACACCGAGGTCCGCGTAGACGTCCCGGTCGTTGGCGATCACCAGGACCTCCGGGAAGAGCGGGCGGAGCTTGCGGAGCAATCCATCGATGATCCGCGCCCCGTCGAACGGGAGCAGCGCCTTGTTCGTCCCCATGCGCGTGGAGCGCCCGCCGGCCAAGATCGCGGCACTCATGGCGCGATGGCCTGGGGTGTCATCGCGTGGCATGGTGCGATCGGGTGCGGGAGGGTCCGCGTTCGTCATGGTCTCTGCCCGCGGATCCTGACCTCGACGGGGGGGCCGCTTCCCAGATCCCGGCAGTCGCCCACCAGGCTGCGCACCACCCGGGCCAAAATCTCCTGGGCTTCTGCATCCAGGGCGATCCGCTGTCCGCCCACCAGCACGTCCACCAGCGACGGGCGGGTCCTCGTGAGAAACTCCCGCTCGACGAAGTCCGCCAGGGGGCCCACCTCGTCCAGGCCGAACCGGGGGACGGCCGGTGCCAGGTCCCGGTCCGCCACCACGGCCACCAGGTGATCCTCCGGCCCGCAGAGCAGCGGCGCATCCTGGGCCGCCCGGCTCACCTCGATCTTCGGCGCGGAGCCGGACTTGAACCCCTCGGTGAGGATCAGGTCCACTTCGAAGAGGACCTGGTGGGCGATGAGCTCCAGCGGCAGCTCGCCCGCGGCATCGCGGACGACGAAAAGCGTCTCGGGCGCCGAGAGGGCCACCGCCCGCGCTCCCGCCCGCTTGTGGCGCCAGGAGTCCTTGCCGGGAACGTCCACCTCCACGGGCCCGTGGAAGTGATGCTTGATCGTGCCGATCCGCCAGCCTCGCCGCGTCAGCTCCGGGATGAGCTTCTCCAGCAGCGTGGTCTTCCCGCTGTTGGACCGGCCGACGATGGAGAGGATCGGGGTCACAGCCTACTCCTGGGGCAGGAGTTCCACGCTGATCGTCGGGTCGCGGCGCTCATCCGCCGAGAGCGGCGCCAAGATTCCCAGCGCCGGCCAGCCCCGGCCGCGGCGCCGGAATTCGAGGGCGCCGCCTTCCTCCTCCACCACACCCGAGAACAGGAGGGTCTCCTCCGGCGTGGATGCCAGGGGCTCGGCCAGCCGCGCCGTGAATGCCGGAATGGGCTCTGCCCATCCGTGCAGCGCCCGCAAGAGTGGCCGGCCCAGGGCGACGAACCCGAGGAACGCGGCGCCGGGACTCCCCGGAAGGCACAGGATCGTGGCACTCCCGGCCATGGCCGCGGCGCAGGAGGATCCGGGTCGCATGGCCACCCCCTCGAAGAGGAAGGTCGCCCCGAGCTCCGTGAGGACGGCCTTGGTGAGATCCTTCGACCCCCGCAGGGTCCCGCCGACCGTCAGGACCAGATCGGCCGTCAGGGACGGCGCGAGGGCCTCGCGAAGCCGGCCGGGCTCATCGGGCGCAATGGCGCTGCCCGCGAGTTGCCCGCCGCAGGCCCGAACCATGGCGTCCAGCATCGGCAGGTTGCTGGCCACTCGCTGGCCGATCCCGGGCGCCTCGCCCGGAGGAACCAGCTCGTCCCCCGTGGCGATGACGTGAACGCGGGCCCGCCGCGGGACCACCACCCGCGTGATCCCCTGTCCGGCCAGCCGTTCCAGCGTCCGGGGATCCGCCGGCGCGCCGGGCGAGAGCAGGATCTCTTCCGGCCGGGCCTCGGCGCCGGCCCGGCGGATGCCGCTCCCCGCGGCCGGGAGGCTGACCACCCCGACCGCATCGGTCTCGCGGTGCGCCGCCTCGGCGGGGACGACGGCATCCGCGCCCGGGGGCAGCAGGGCCCCGGTCATGACGGCCATGCAGTGTCCGGGGGGTAAGGGGGGCGGCATGGCCGGCCCGGCGGTGAGGGTGCCGTGAAGCGGCAGGCGCCTTGCCCCGCTCCCCGCCAGGTCGGCCACGCGAACCGCGTAACCATCTACCGCGGCGCAGTCGCCCGCGGGCAGGCAGACGCGCGCCCGGATCACCTCCTGGGCGATCCGGGCGGCCGCCTCGGTGAGGGGGACCGCCTCGGCGGGAAGGGATCGTACGGCGGAGATGAGCACCCGCCGCGCGTCGGCCAGGCTCGGGCACACGGTCGGGGGCCTACTCCTCCCCCTCCTCGCGCTCTGTCGCGTCGATCTCGCCCAACCCCTCCAGGCTCTCCTCCTCGAGCTCGTTGATGATCAGGTCCTCGGCGGCCGCGCCGGCCGCCGGGGTCTCGGCCGCCGCCTCCTCTTCCTCCAGGCGCTCCTCGGCCTCGACCACCGCCTCCTCCGGGACCACCTCTTCGGCGCTGAGACTCCGGAACCAGGTGGGCTTGGCCTCGGCCTCGGTCAACTCGCGAGTCATCTCGCCGGCGAGCGCCTCCACCTCGTAGCCCAGCTTGCCGCTGGCGACCTCCTCCAGGGCCTGGTAGGTGGGCTTGGCGCTCCGCGGCTGGATCAGGGAGGCCGCGCCGCGGTTCAACTGCTTGGCCCGCTTGGCGGCCACGATCACCAGCCGGTACTTGCTGTCTATATGTTCGAGCAAATCTTCGAACGGCACCTGGGACATCCGCGCTGCTCCTCTCTGCCCGGTCCCGCGCCTCCGCGGGATCAGGCGTGCAGAAACCCGAGATCCACCCGGGCACTCCGCCGGCGCTCGGCCAGGATGATGGCCTTCAGCTCCTCGGCCGCCCGGGCGAAGACATCGTTCACGATGACGTACTGGTACTCGGCGTAGTGCTTGACCTCCTCCCGCGCCCGCTGCAACCGGCGCTGGATGTCGGCCTCGGCGTCGCTCTGCCGGCGGCGCAGCCGCTCTTCCAGCATGGCCCAGGAGGGCGGGACGATGAAGATGAAGACCCCGTCCGGGTGGCCCCGCCGCAGGATGGCCGCGCCCTGGGTGTCGATGTCCAGGATGACGTCCTGCCCGGCGGCGAAGTATCGCGTGAGCAGCGCCTGCGACGTCCCGTACAGGTGGCCGTGGACGACGGCCCACTCCGCGAACTCGCCCCGGTCCACCCTGGCCCGGAACGTGGCCTCGTCCACGAAGTGGTAGTCGCGCCCGTCTTTCTCGTCGGGCCGCGGCGGCCGGGTGGTGAAGGAAACCGAGTGGGCCAGGCCGGGCAGTTGGGTGACCACCCACTCGCAGAGCGAGGTCTTCCCGGCCCCGGATGGCGCCGAGACCACGACGAGCAACCGGTGGGCCGTCACCCGCTCCGCCTCGCCGCGGTCACGTCCGCGGGCCTCAGTGCTTGATTTCGTAAATCCGTATCGGGTTTTGCCCGATACGGATCGCCCTTGCTGAATGCATCCATTGCGGCCTGGCAGTCAGCCTGAGCATCTTTCCAAGGGCGTTTCATGTCGGGTTGTGGTTGGCCAACCCGACATGAGCTTATGAAATCAAGCACTCAGATCCGCTCCCGGATCTCGTCCGACCCGCCGAGCCGCTGCGCCAGCGTGCTGGACTGGATGGCCGAGAGGATCACGTGGCCGCTGTCGGTCACGATCAAGGTCTGGGTCCGCCGGCCGCACGTCGCATCCACCAGCCGCCCCCCCTCCCGCGCGTCGTCGCGCAGGCGCTTCATCGGCTCGGAGAACACGGCCTTGGAATCCTTGGACGACCGGGCGCTCAGGATGGCCACGATGCGGGGCCTGAGGACGACGTTGCCAAAACCGATGTTCAGGACCTCGGTGGTCACCGCGGCCATGTGACCTCCCCGCCATGCTTCCGTCAGGGCGCCCTGCCCGGCAGTCAACAGCGTTCGGCAGTGGCAGAACAGCCGAACGTTGCTCTCCAGGCGTTACTCGAGATTCTGCACCTGTTCCCGCAGCCGCTCGATGCACGTCTTGAGCCCCACCACCTCGTGGGCGAAGGCCGCATCGGCCGACTTGGACCCTGCCGTGTTGACCTCGCGGTGCATCTCCTGGAGCAGGAAGTCCAGCCGACGGCCCTGCGGCCCCCGCTGGCCCAGGGCGGCCCGGAACTGGACCAGGTGGCTGCGCAGCCGGTCGCATTCCTCGGCCACGTCGCTGCGCTCGGCCAGGAGGGCCACCTCCTGCTCCAGCCGGGTGGGATCGGGCAGGCGGCCCTCCAGGAGTTCCGCCACCCGCTCCCGCAGCCGGTCCCGCTGCGCCCGCGTGAGCTCCGGGGCGCGCAGGACAATGCCCGTGAGCGTGGCCTCCACCTCGTCCAGGTGCTTCCCGAGGATCGCCGCCAGGGCCTCGCCCTCGCGGCGGCGCATCTCCGCCAGGGCGTCGAGGGCCGCCGCCAGCGCGGGGCCGAGCTCTTCCCAGCTCTCCTCCAGCGATTCCGCCGATTCCTCCACCGCGATGAGGTCCCGCTGCGCCGTCAGCATGTCCAGGCTCACCTCCCCGGGGAGACCCAGCGCCTGCTGGAGGGCGCGCAGCGCGTCCACGTACTGCCGGGCCAGGGGGAGATCCACCTTCAGGGTCCGGCTCCGACCATCCAGGTCCTTGTCCAGGACCAGGACCTCGAAGTGGCCGCGGGAGAACCGCTGCTGGATGGCCTGCTGGATCCGCGGCTCCAGGCCGCTCAGACGCTTCGGGACACGGCAGCGAACCTCCAGGAACCGGTGGTTGACCGAATGGACCTCGACGGTGAAGAGGCGACCGCACCCCGCGGCCTCGCCCCGGCCGAACCCGGTCATGCTCTGTCGCGCGCCCGGTCCCTGGATACCCGTGAGAGCCTCCCAAATGCTTGGAAACGCAGGGTCCTATAGACTACCGCCCGCGGCCGCGAAAGTCAAATGCCTTGACAAGCCCCGCCTCGTCCCGTATGGTTCGGCGCGGTTTCTCCGTACCGGCGACAAGGAGGATGCAGGGCGTGCCGATCTACGAGTACGAGTGCGAACGCTGCCACCACCGATTCGAAATCATGCAAAAGTTCAGTGACCGGCCGCTGAAGAAGTGCGAGAAGTGCGGCGGTCCCGTCCAGAAGCTGCTCTCCGCTCCGGGCCTGGTGTTCAAGGGGAGCGGCTGGTACGTCACCGATTACGCCAATTCCGACCGCAAGAAAGCCATGCAGGCCGAGAAGGACGGTGGCGGAGGAAACGGCGACAAGAAGACCGACACCTCGGAGGCCAAGGCCAGCACCCCCACCAGCAAGAAGGACGACTAAGTGCTTGATTTCATATTTTCTCCCGATCGCCGCTTCTCCCCCTCACCGTTTCACGCTCGCCTGCCTCACGCGGGCCGCCCCAGCAGGCCCCGGATGTGCCCCACGACCTCGCCCGGAGCCACGGCCATCTCCTCGCCCGTGCGCCGGCGGCGGATCTCCACCACGCCCTCCTTCATCGCCCGGCTGCCCACCGTGACCCGCAGGGGAAGCCCGAGCAGGTCGGCGTCCTTGAACTTCACCCCGGGCCGTTCGTCGCGGTCGTCGTAGAGCACCTCCAGCCCCGCCCCGGAGAGATCCGCGTGGAGCCGCTCCGCCACGCCCGCCATCTTCGGATCCTTGGCGTTGACCACCAGCAGGTGGACCTGGAAGGGCGCGAGCGTCTCGGGCCAGATGATCCCGTGAAGGTCGTGGTTCTGCTCGATCGCCGCGGCGGCGATGCGGGCGGGGCCGATGCCGTAGCTGCCCATGACGATGGGCCGCTCCTGCCCCTGCTCGTCCAGATAGACCGCCTTGAGCGAGGCCGAGTATTTCGTCCCCAGCTTGAAGATGTTCCCCACCTCGATGACCCGCTCCACGGCGAACGGCGCGCCGCAGCGTCCACAGCCATCGCCCGCATTGGCCTCGTGCAGGTCGGCGAACTCCGCCTGGAAGTCCCGGCCCGGGACCACGCCCTTGAGGTGCGTGTCCGGTTTGTTGGCCCCCGCCACGTAGCAGCCGGTGCGGAGGCATTCGTCCGCGATGATCCGGATCGGCAGGCCCACCGGTCCCACGAATCCCGGTTCCACCCCGGTCGCCTCCCGGACCTCGTCCCGGTGCGCCGGCCGGAACGCGCCCATGGTGCGCTCGAGTTTCCGCTCGCGGAGCTGCTGATCACCCCGGACCAGGGCCAGCACCGGGCCATCGCCCCCCATCACCACCAGGGACTTGATGGTCAGGGCCGGCTCGATCTGGAGGAGCGCGCACACCTCGGCGATGGTGCGGGCATTCGGGGTGGCCACCTCGTTCAACCGCCAGGCTGGAAAGGCGGGCACCGGCGGGCGCGAGGCGGCCAGCTCCACGTTGGCGGCGTAGCCGCACGCCCCGCACAGGGCCACCTGGTCCTCCCCGGCCGGGCTCGCCGCCATGAACTCGTGGGAGCCGGCCCCACCCATCATCCCCGGATCACTCTCGACCACGACGTACCGGAGGCCGCAGCGGTCGAAGATCCTGCAGTAGGCCTGCCGGTGCGCCTCGTACTGGGCGTCCAGGCCGGCCATGTCCCGGTCCAGGCTGTAGGAGTCCTTCATCACGAACTCCCGCGTCCGCAGGACGCCGCTCTTCGGCCGGGCCTCGTCCCGCTCCTTGGTCTGGATCTGGTACCAGAGCTGGGGCAGGTCGCGGTAGGAGCGCACCTCCCGGGCGGCGATCCAGGCAATGATCTCCTCGTGGGTCATGCCCAAGCACAGGTCCCGCTGGTACCGGTCCTTCAGCCGGAACATCTCGTCGCCGATGGTCCCCCAGCGGCCGGAGGCCTGCCACAGCTCCGCCGGGTGGATCACCGGCATGGTGATCTCCTGGCCGCCGATGGCGTTCATCTCCTCCCGAATGATGGCGGTGATCCTGTCCATCACCCGCTGCCCCAGGGGCAGGTACACGTAGATCCCGGCCGCCAGTTGCCGCACCAGCCCGGCCCGGACCATCAGCTTGTGGCTGGTCGCCTCGGCGTCCGCCGGATCTTCCTTCAGGGTCGGGATGAGCGACTTCGACCAGCGCATCGGGAATGCCTCTCGTGGAAATACGAAGGAGGAGGACGCCCGGGGCGTCCCCCTCCTCGAGGATCAGTGGGTCCGCGCTCCCCTCGCCTAGGGCTCCTCCTCTGTGGCCGCCAGCGCCTGCACCTCTTCCACCAGGATGTCGGCCAGCTCCGACTCCTTCACCTTGCGGACGATCTGTCCCCGCTTGATCAGGATCCCGACGCCGTTGCCCCCGGCGATGCCGATGTCGGCTCCCCGCGCCTCGCCCGGGCCGTTGACGGCGCAGCCCATCACGGCCACGGTGAGGGACCGGTTGATGTGGAGGGCCGCCAGGCGCCGCTCGACCTCCTTGGTCACCCCCATGAGATCGATCTCCACCCGGCCGCAGGAGGGACAGGCGATGACGTTGAGGCCTCGCTTCCGGAGGCCCAGGGCCTTCAGGATCTCGAAGCCGGCCCGGACCTCCTCCGTGGGATCCTCGGTGAGGCTCACCCGGATGGTATCCCCGATCCCCTCGGCCAGGAGCGTCCCGATCCCCACGGCCGACTTGATGGCGCCGGAGAAGGCGGTCCCGGCCTCGGTCACGCCCAGGTGGAACGGGTACGGCACCTGGTCCGCCAGCAGGCGATAGGCCTCGATCATCATCCGGGGGTCGGAGGACTTCAGCGAGACCTTCATCTCGGGGTAGTTCAGCTCCTCCAGGATCCGGACGTGGAAGAGGGCGCTCTCCACCATGGCTTCGGGCGTGGGCTCGCCGAATCGCTGCAGCAGGTGCTTCTCCAGCGAGCCCGCATTCACGCCGATCCGGATGGGCACCTTCCGCTCCGCCGCGGCCTTGGTCACCTCGCGCACGCGCCAGGTGGGGCCGATGTTCCCCGGGTTGATCCGGAGGCAGTCCACGCCCCCCTCCAGGCACAGCAGCGCCAGCCGGTAGTCGAAGTGGATGTCCACGATCAGGGGGATGCGGATCTGCGGGCGGATGCGGGGCACCGCGGCCGCCGCGTCGGCGTCCGGCACGGCGATCCGGACGATCTCGCAGCCGGCCGCCTCCAGGGCCCAGATCTGGTCCACCGTCGCCTGGACATCCCGGGTGTCGGTCTTGGTCATGGACTGCACCGGGATGGGCGCGCCGCCGCCCACGGGCACCTTGCCCACCCGGATCTGGCGGGTGGGCCGCCGCGTGTACGCGCGGGCCGGGGCGATCCGGAGGGGCAGCGTCTCGGTGAAGGGACCGAAGTCAACGGCCTCGCGGTTGCCGGGAACGAAGGTCGACATGGGGTTCATGGTCGTGCCAGCCACCGGAAGATGTCATTGTAGAAGGCGAAGATCATCAGTCCGACCAGGAGGACCATCCCCACCTGCTGGGCGATCTCCCGCTTGCGCAGGCTGACCGGCTTCCCGCGCAACCACTCGATCAGGGAGAACAGCAGATGCCCCCCGTCCAGGACCGGGATGGGCAAGAGGTTGAGGATCGCCAGGTTGATGGACAGCAGCGCGGTGAAGGACAGGAATTCCACCGGCCCCCGCTGGACCACCTCGCCGGCCATCTGGGCGATCAGGATCGGCCCGCCGATCGTCTTGGGCGAGATCTTGGCCTGGATCAGCTTCACGAAGCCCTGGACGATGAGGACCGACAGCTCGGTGGTCTTCTTCACCCCGGCGGCCAGGGCGGCCAGCGGATTCAGTCGCTGGGAGTGGGATTCCGGCGCCGGACCGATGCCGATCAGGCCGATCTCCTCGTCCCCACCCGGGCCCCGCTGCCGCGTGGGCCGCGGCGTCACCGTGACATCGAAGCGCTGCCCGTCGCGCTCCACCGTGAGGCGCACCGGCTTGCCCGGGCTGGCGTGGATCGTCTTGGCCAACTGCTCCCACTCGGCGACCGACAGCCCGCTCAATGCCAGGATGCGATCGCCGCTCCTGAGGCCGGCCTGCTCCGCCACGTGGCCCGGCAGCACCTGGCCGATCCGGGTGGACAGGAGCGGATGCAGCCCCAGATCCCACACCTGGGTCTCTTGGCCGAAGATGTCCCGGGTCGAAACCGCCCGCGGCGCGAGGCGCGCGTCGAAGGTCCGGCCGTCGCGGATCACCGTGAGAGTCAGCGGCCGCCCCGACGAGGCCTGGAGGGCCGTTTCGATCTCGGTCCACCGCTCGATCCGCACCCCCTCCAGTGCCTGCACCCGGTCACCGGGCAGAAGCCCCGCCTGGGCCGCGGGTGATCCGGCCTCCGGCGTTCCCACGACGGGCAGGAAATAGGGCTGCCCGACGATGGCGAAGACTCCCCAGAAAATCACGACCGGGAGCAGCAGGTTCGCCAGCGGCCCGGCCAGGATGATCCGGGCGCGCGTGCCCACGCTCTTCCGGGAGAAGGACCGCTCCGCGTCGGCCGCTTCGGGCGACTCGTCGCCGGGATCCTCTCCGATCATCTTGACGTAGCCGCCCAGCGGGAGGGCGGAGAGCAGGTATTCCGTCTCGCCGCGCTTCACCCCCACCAGCTTGGGCCCGAACCCCAGCGAAAACTTCAAGACCCCCACCCCCGAGCGCTTGGCCACCAGGAAGTGGCCCAGCTCGTGGACGAAGATCAGGATACCCAGGACAACGATCGCTGCCAATATCGTCATGCGTACTCCAATCAACTCAAGAGCCGAGAGCCGAGAAACCGAACGCCATCGCGGCTCTCGACTCTCGGCTCTCCGCTCTCTCAGTGTTCCTCGAGCCGGCGGCGGACCTCCCGGTCCACCTCCAGGATTTCCTCCACGCTCCCGACGGCCCGCCGGGGATGGGCATCCAGGGCCTTCCGGATCAGGGTCGGGATCTCGTCGAAACCGATGCGGCGGTTCAGGAACCGCTGCACCGCCACCTCGTTGGCGGCGTTGAGGACCGCCGGCGCCGAGCCGCCCGCCAGCGCCGCCTCGTACGCCAGGTAGAGGCAGGGGAACTTCTCCCGGTCCACGGCCTCGAAGGTGAGGCCGGTCAGGGTCTCGAGCGCCAGTCGCGGCACCGGGGTGGGGCGGCGCTCGGGGTACGTCAGGGCATACTGGATCGGCACGCGCATGTCCGGCACCCCGAGCTGGGCCAAGAGCGAGCCGTCCACGTATTCCACCAGCGAATGAACGATGCTCTGGGGATGGATGGTCACGTCCACCCGGTCCACGGGCACGCCGAACAGCCAGTGGGCCTCGATGACCTCCAGGCCCTTGTTCATCAGCGTGGCCGAGTCGATCGTGACCTTCTTCCCCATGGACCAGTTGGGATGTTTGAGGGCCTCCTCCGGCGTGATGCCGGCGAAGGTCGCCCGCGGCCGCGTCCGGAAGGGCCCGCCGGAGGCGGTCAGGATGATCCGTCGCACCTGGCCTGATCCGCTCTCCGCCAGGCACTGGAAGATCGCGGAATGCTCGCTGTCCACGGGCAGGATCCGGCCCCCGCGGGCGCGGGCCTCGGCGGTCACCAGGTCCCCGGCCATCACCAGGGATTCCTTGTTGGCCAGGGCCACGTCCTTGCCCGCTGCGACCGCCCGCATGGTGGGGAGCAGGCCCGCCGCGCCGACGATGGCCGAGACCACCAGGTCCGCGCCGGCGTCCCCCGCGGCCCGCAGGAGACCCGCGGTCCCCCACCCTACCTCGGTCGGGGTCCGGCCGAGCCGTCGCCGGAGCTCCCGGGCGCCGGCCTCGCTGCCCACCGATACCAGCCGGGGGGCGTATCGCCGGACCTGCGTCTCCAGCAGGTCCAGGTTGTCGCGGGCCGCCAGGGCCGCGATCTGGAAGGCATCGGAATGGGCCGCCACCACCTCCAGGGTGCTGGTGCCGACGGACCCCGTGGACCCCAGGATGGCCAGTTGCCGCATCACGCTTCTCGCGTCGCTACGCCGTCCCGGGATTTGATCTTGATCCGATACATGGCCTGATCCGCGACGCGGATCATTTCTTCCTGGGAGGACCCGTCATGGGGGAACGTGGCCACCCCGAAGCTGGCCGTGAGGCTCACCGTCCATCCCTCCGTGGCCAGGAAGCGATAGGTGCGCACCGCGCGCCGCAGCCTGTTGGCCACGCGGAGGGCACCCTCCGCGCCCGTCTCGGGCAGGGTCACCACGAATTCGTCCCCCCCGTAGCGGAAGAGCCGGTCGCTCTTGCGCAGCTTGTCCTGGATGAGCTGCGCCACCTCGCGCAGGACCCGGCTGCCCGCCAGGTGGCCGTAGCGGTCATTGACGGTCTTCAGGTGGTCCATGTCGAAGAACAGCATGGAGAAGGTGCGGCCGTAGCGTCGGGACCGCTCCAGCTCCTCCCCCAGGTAGGCATCCAGGTGCCGGCGGTTGAACGCGGTGGTGAGATCGTCCTGGAGCGTCGTTTGCTTGAGCTGGGCCATCTGCTTCAGGAGGCGGGACCGCTCCATACAGTTGCGCAGGACGCCATCCAGCACCCCCTGTTCCACCGGCTTGATCAGGTAGTAGAGCGCCCCCCGCTTTACCGCGTTTATGCTGGTCTCGAGGCTGCCATCTCCCGCCATGACCACCACCGACAGGTCGGGCCGGATCCGGAGGATCTGTGGAAGCAGCTCCGCCCCGCCGACCCGGCGGAGCATCAGATCCATGAACACGGCGTCGTACGGGTTCCCCTCGACCTTCTTGCGCGCCGCCTCGGCCGAAGCGGCGACGTCCACCTTGAACCCGCACCCGGCGATGAGCTTGGCAAGCTGCTGGCGGACCAGGCGCTCCTCGTCCACGACGAGGACCCGGCCCTTCGACAATAAGAGTTCCGGCATCGGCTCGCGGACCTTGCCCCGGGCCGGTCGTCCTCCCGTTCGCTTCGGAAGAAGCGCTGCACGGCGATCTCCCCGCCTCGGCATCACAGGCACACCATGAACCTCCGGCCCGTCGCAGGCACTCCGTCACTGGCTCCTAGTCGGCAAAGAGGAGAGATGGATTGGACTCCCCGTAAAGCCCCTGACCCGACGAGGGACGTAGTATAGTGAAAAGCCGCCCCGTCCGCAAGGAGTTTCGATCTCCCGGGCGGCGTCAACCGCCCACCGGGACTGAAGTTAGCGAGCCTCGATGGGCACGGACGGCCGTCGCGTGGCCCGGAATTCGTAGACCAACTCCCCCGGCTTGACCAGGCCCAGTTCCTCCCGCGCGATGGCCTCGACCCGGGCGGGATCGGTGCGCAGCGCCCGGACCTCCTCCGCCAGGGCCGCGTTGGCAGCCGCCAGTTCGCCGATCTCCCGCGTGAGGGCCGCCCTGGCCCGGCGCATCTCGTACAGCCGCAGCAGCCCCCGATTCCCCATCACCGACGCCGCCACCAGGGCCAGGAGCAGGATGACCACCAGCCTGAGGCGCGGGCGCAGGGCCGGGCGATCCTCGGGAGATGGGGCCGCCATGGCGATCCTACCTCCCCCCGCGCCGAAAGCGGGCCAGGGCGTCCCGCCCCGGGAAGAGGGCGGCGTCGCCCAGGTCCTCCTGGATCCGGAGCAATTGGTTGTACTTGGCGATGCGATCCGTCCGCGACGCCGAACCGGTCTTGATCTGGCCGGCATTGGTGGCCACCGCGAGATCCGCGATGGTGGTGTCCTCCGTCTCCCCGGACCGGTGCGACACGATGGCCGCGTATCCGGCCCGGTGGGCCGTCCGGATGGCGTCCAGGGTCTCGCTGAGCGTCCCGATCTGGTTGACCTTGATCAGGATGGCGTTGGCGATCCCCCTGGCGATCCCCTCCTGGAGGATCTTGACGTTCGTGACGAAGACGTCGTCGCCGACCAGTTGGATCTGGCCGCCCAGTCGCGCCGTGAGCGCGACCCAGCCGTCCCAGTCGTTCTCGGCCATGCCGTCCTCGATGGAGACGATGGGATACTGGGTCACCCAGCGGGCATAGAACTCGACCATCTCGTCGGGGGTCA
Source organism: Candidatus Methylomirabilota bacterium (assembly GCA_016208645.1). GTDB lineage: Bacteria > Methylomirabilota > Methylomirabilia > Methylomirabilales > 2-02-FULL-66-22 > 2-02-FULL-66-22. The sequence goes on from JACQXP010000018.1 coordinate 18,061, forward strand.
GGCGCTTCCCGCCCTCCCCCTCCAGGACGTAGCGACCCTCCACGTAGAACTCGCTGGCCGCGGGGTCCAGGGCCAGGCAGATATCCGTTCCCGGCCGGTATCCCGCCTTCTGGATGGCCGTCAGGATGAGCTGCACGGCCTCCTCGTTGGACTTCAGGTCGGGCGCGAACCCGCCCTCGTCGCCCACGGCCGTGTTGTAGCCCTGCTTCTTGAGGACGGCCCGCAGATGATGGAAGACCTCCGCTCCCATGCGCAGCGCCTCGCTGAACCGCTCGGCGCCGAGCGGCATGATCATGAACTCCTGGAGGTCCACGGTGTTATCCGCGTGCTTGCCTCCGTTCAGGATGTTCAGCATGGGGACCGGCAGGATCCTGGCGTTCACCCCGCCCAGGTACCGGTAGAGGGGAAGGCCGGCATCGTCCGCCGCAGCCTTTGCCACCGCCAGGGACACGCCCAGGATGGCGTTGGCGCCGAGCTTCCGCTTGTCCTCGGTCCCGTCCAGCTCGCACAGGAGCTGGTCCAGGAGGACCTGGTCGGTGGCCTCCAGTCCCACCACCTCCGGCCCGATGATCTGGTTCACGTGCTCCACCGCCTGGGCGACCCCCTTGCCCAGGTAGCGGCCCGCGTCGCCGTCCCGGAGTTCCAGGGCCTCCCGCTCGCCCGTGGAGGCACCCGAGGGCACGGCCGCCCGCCCGAGCGCCCCACTCTCCAGCAGCACCTCGACCTCCACCGTCGGGTTCCCCCGGGAATCCAGGATCTCGCGTGCACGCACCTCGCTGATCTCGCTCATCTCCTGGCTCCGATCATAACGACACAATGTAAAACGGACAACGGACAACGGACAACCGGCCAACCAGAGAATTGACCGGTTGTCAGTTGTCGGTTTTCAATTTTCAGTTCCAACGCCGATGAGGCGTTGGCCCTCCGCGATGAGGGCCTCCAGGTGCTGCGGCGTGGAGGCCTCGGCGTACAGGCGCACCACCGGCTCCGTCCCCGACGGCCGGAGGAGCAGCCAGCTGCCGTCCTCCAGGATCAGTTTCACCCCGTCCAGGCGCTTCACCTCCGTGACCGCCCGGTCCGCCAATCTCCCCGGCGGCTCCTTCAGCCGCTCCCGCAGTCCCGCCACCAGGCGGGACTCGAGGTGGAAATTCAGCCGCCGGGCCAGGACCGTCCCCACCTCGGCGTACAGTTCCTGCAGGAGCGCCTGCAGCCGCATCCGGCCGCGCGAGGCGGCCAGCTCCGCCGCCAGAAGACAGGCCAGGATCCCGTCCTTCTCCGGGACGTGGCCTTTCACCGAGAGGCCCGCGCTTTCCTCGCCGCCCAACACCACCTTGTCCTGGGCAATGAGTTCGCCCACGTACTTGAACCCGACCGGCGTCTCGTAGGTCGGGATGTCCAGGCGCCGCGCCACGGCGTCCACCAGGTGGCTGGTCGCCACGGACCGGGCCACGCCCCCCGTCCACCCCCGGGCCTTCACCAGGTGGTGGAGGAGCAGGCCCAGGAAGTAGTTGGGCTCCAGGAAGCTCCCGTCCGCATCCACGAGGCCAAACCGATCCGCGTCGCCGTCCGTCGCCAGGCCCAGGTCCGCGCCGGTCTCCACCACCCGGGAGGCCAGCTCTCGCAAGTGCGCTTCCGAGGGCTCGGGCGAGCGGCCACCGAAATACGGGTCGCGCCAGTCGTGCAGCACCGTCAGCTCGCACCCGGCCTCCCGGAGGAGCGAGTCCAGGTACCCCCGGGCGGATCCGTAGAGGGGATCCATCACCACCCGCAGGCGCGCCCTGCGGATCGTCTCGAGGTCCAGCAGGCCCCGCAACCGCTCCAGGTAGGCCGGCCGGGGATCGATCCGCTCCAGCAACCCGCGATCCTGCGCCTCCGCCACCGACAGCTCCGGGACCGGGTCACCCGCCAGGATGGCATTCGCCCGCTCCTCGATCTGCCGGGTGGCCGCGGGAAGCGCGGGCCCACCCCAGGCCGCGGAGAACTTGAGGCCGTTGTACTCGGGCGGGTTGTGGCTGGCCGTGACGATGATGCCGCCCGCGGTCCGCCGCCGGAGGATCTCGTGGGCCACGACCGGGGTGGGCGTGTCCCGCTCGCACAGGAAAGCCCTCACCCCGTGGGCCGCCAGAACCCCGGCCGCCCGCAGGGCGAAGGCCTCCGACAGGAACCGGGTGTCGTAGCCGACGACCAGCCCCTGACCCCCGGCTCCCGGCCCCTGGCCCTTCACATACTCCGCGATGGCCTGGCTGACCGCCCGGACCCCGGCGAAGGTGAAGTCATCCGCGATGACGCCCCGCCAGCCCGAGGTGCCGAACGCGATCCTGTCCACGGTGATCCCCACGGCGCGATCCGTCGCCGGATCGCCGACGCCTGCGATGCCGCTCAGGCCGCCGCCCCGCGCGCCAGCCACTCCTTGACCTTGTCCCGGTAGGTGCCCGCGATCTCCTCCGCGCGGGCGCGGGTGGCCGCCTCCACCAGGATGTGGAAGGCGGGCTTGTCGTGGTCCGGGTAGATGGCGGCCCAGTCGTTCCCCAGGTGGATCTTGACCCCGTCCACCAGCTCGACCTGGTCGTCCTTGGTCGCCTCGATGAGGGTGCGCATGAGCGTGCCCTTCATCTCCCAGGGACAGGGGATCTGCTCGCGGGTGCTGGCGCGCTTCGGCACGGACCGGATGGCCTCGTGCAGCGTGAGGTCGCTGAGGGCGAGCATCTCCAGGATCTTCAGGGTGGCCAGCATGCCGTCGAAGGCCGGCTGGAAGCGGGGGAAGATGAAGCCGCCGAAGGCGTCCCCCACGAACACCATGCCGTCCTGGGCGGCTGCCTCCATCAGGGCGCGGGGCGCGATCTTGGTCCGCTTCATCTGGAAGCCGTGGGGCGCCACCACCTCCTCCAGAACGGCGCTGGCGGTGATGGGGACGCCGATGATGCCGGGGGATTGCGTCCGCGCCACCAGGAGCGCCACCACGGCCAGGGCCAGCTCGTCCGACAGCAGGTCCCCCTTGTCGTCCACCAGGAAGAGCTTTTCCGCCCCTGTGTCCAGCAGGATGCCTACGTCCGCGCCCAGGATCCGCACGATCTCGCAGAGCTGCTTCAGCGACCGCTGGAACTCCTCTGCGCTCTTGGTGATCTTGCTCTCGTCCATGTAGGCGTTCAGGGCGATGATCTCGCATCCCAGCTTCCCCAGGATGGCTGGGAAGATCGTGGCGGCGCTGCCGCAGGAGTAGTCGATGACCACCTTGGGGGCCCGGGCCCGGATGGCCTCCCGGTTGATGAAGCCCAGGATCCCCTCCTGGTAGTATTCGACGTCGTACTCGGGGAAGCCGAGGACCCCGGTCGCGTCGATCTTGGCGCGGCGGAAGTCCTCCCGGAAGAACAGGCGCTCGATGCCCTTCTCCCGGTTCGCCGAGATGTCCATCCCCTGCTCGTCGAAGAACTTGATGTCGATCAGCTCCGGATCGTAGGGAGACTTCCGCACGTGGACACCGGCCACCGCCCCGTGCACCCCCATCTGGTAGCGCACCACCGGGATGGGGGTCACCCGCAGGTCGTGGACGTCCACCCCGGCCGAGAGGAGGCCGCAGATCATGGCCCGGTTGATGATGCGGGAGGTCCGGTGGGGATCGCGGCTGGTCCGCACCACGGCATGTTCCCGCAGCGTGGCGCCGAAGGCCGCCCCCAGCTTGGCGGCGAATTCCGGCGAGATCTCGATGTTGCCCAGGCCCGTGACCCCGTAGGCGCCGAAGAGGGAGCGGGACCAGCGCTCGCCCCACACCAGGCTGGTGGACAGGGTGGCCCCGTCCTCCACCACCTTCTGGGGCCAGACCTTCACGTCCGCCTTGACCACCGATCCCTCGCCGATGCGGCAGGCGTCGCTGATCAGGGCGCCCTCGAACAGGTGGGCGCGGGCCTTGATCTCGCTGCCCCGGCCGACCACGTTCTCCTTCAGGATGGCCCCGCGGCCCACGTACACGCCGTTCCAGAGGATGGAGTCGGCGACGACGGCCCCCTCCTCCACGATGCAGTTGTCCCCGATCACGCTGTTGGTGATGCGGGCGTTGGCCTCCACCCGGGTGTTCTGCCCGATGAGGACCGCGCCCCGCAGGCCCGCGGTGAAGTCCACGCGGGTGCCGCTCCCCAGCCAGATCGCCTTGTCCAGACCCTCCACCCTGCGGCCGGGGATCTTCACCTTGACCGTCCCGGCCAGGATGTCCTGGTGGGCCAGGCGGTACTCCAGGAGATCCCCCACGTCCCGCCAGTAGCCGGCCGCGATGTGGCCGTAGAGCTTCTTGCCCTCCCGCATCATCAGGGGGAAGAGATCGCGGCTGAAGTCGAACTCGCGCCGCGGGGGGATGAGGTCCAGGACCCACGGCTCCAAGAGGTAGATCCCGGTGTTCACCGTGTCGCTGAAGACCTCGCTCCAGGTCGGCTTCTCCAGGAAGCGGCTGATGCGCCCGTCGGGCTCGGTGATGACCACGCCGTACTGGAGGGGGTTCTCCACCCGGGTGAGGAGGATGGTGAGGTCGGCGCCCCGCTCTCGATGGAACTGCAGGGCCGCGCCCAGATCGAAGTCCGTCAGGAGATCGCCGCTGATGACCAGGAACGTTCCGTCGAGGTGGTCCTGGGCGTTCTTCACCGCGCCCGCGGTCCCGTAGTCCTCGGTGGCGGCGACGTAGGCCATCCGCACGCCGAACTCCGCGCCGTCGCCGAAGTGGCCCTCGATGAGCTCCGGCTGGAAGTGCAGCAGCGTCACAAGGTCCGTGATCCCGTGCTCGCGCAACAGGTCAACGATGTGCTCCATCATGGGCTTGTTGGCCATGGGGATCATGGGCTTGGGCAGGCTGTGGGTGAGCGGTCGCAGGCGGGTGCCGAAGCCCCCGGCCATGATGACGCCGTTCATGCTGCCAACTCCCCGGCGAGCCACAGAGGTGGGGCGGCGCGCAACCTACGGTGAACGCTCGCACTATAGGCGTCGCCCGCGAGGGTGTCAAGGCCGTTCCCCATCTTCCCGGGCACTTGCCGACCGAATTCGATCAGACGCCCCAATTCCCCTGGGCGGGCCGGCCTCCAGGCACCAACGCCCCCCTGCTCCCTATCCCCCCGCTTCCTGCCGCCGTCTCTCCGGTTCTCCGTCGCCCCCATCCCCTTCCCCAAAAACGCCTTAAGGCCCGATCTCCGAGAGAACAGGCCACACCCGACGGGTGAAGGCCAGAAGTGGTTTTTGGGGCTTTCCTTCATACTTGCGTCCCAGGACCGCCTCTGGTAGAAGGAGAATGCGCTCCGGCGGCTCTTGACTGACATACAAAGCGCGAGATTGGAGACTCTCCAGTTGGCGCCAGATGAGAGGAAGAGACGGATCAACGAGCGGAAGTTTGGCGCATGGGAAGAGCTCCCAGGCGGCGGGAGACGATACTGGCATGAAGTTGAGGGTCGTCGGGGATGGCGAGCCCGGTACGTGAAGGAAGTGGATTCGGACGAAACGGTGGTGCGGTTCTGGCAAGAGATCTACAATGAAAGCGGTGTCCTCGTAGAGCGGCATGACAAGTACCCGCTGGATCGAGGTCACGAAAGGTTAAGGGAGTAAAGCCATGGTCATCACGCGGCAGATAGTCGCAGATCGGATCTCCGCCTACCTGCGCGGGCAGCAGAGGCTGGCGGAAATTGTTTCATGGGCGGAAGAAGCCATGCGGGAGGGGGAGTTTACGGAGGAGGATTTCACGGTCATCCGGGATGTGGTTGCCCGCCTCGGGCTCGCAGATGTGGCCGCCTTCGGGCTGTCCTGGGAGGATGCCGTGGACATGCTGTCGCGGCTCGGGTATCGAGCGACGGTGGAAGTCCAGGCTCTACCAGGGTGATCCGCCTCCGGCTCCCCGTTTCCGCGCTTCTCCGTTTCTCCGGTTCTCCCCCGCTTCCCGGCCCCTCGGCTCGCGGCTCGCGTGGCTCGGCTCCACGCTCCCGGTTCTTTCCCTGATCCGGTGCTAACTCGGTAATTGGGGTCAGGCCTTGATTATTTGCTATTCGTCAAATGGGACCCGGCCGTTTCTTCGTCCTCAAGGCGAGATCCTCCTCTCGGCGGCAGAACGTCGTGCCCCAGCGCTATGGGCCCGCTCCCCGGGGGCCTCTCGCGGTGTCCCGCTCCCCTGCCCCATCGTAGTGGTGCCAGCCGGCGGCGTCGCTGCCGAGCGCGCGCAACCGGCCTAGCCCGAGCTGAGGAAGCGGGACCTGTCTGCCTTCGGCACAGGCAGGGAGGCGAGCCTGGGTCCCGCTCGAGGTCACCGGAGGTGCCTCCACGTTGGAAGCGCGCTCCCTCTCCCCGGGACGCGAGCGGTGGCCCAATGACTACCACCTGTCCGGTTTGTGGAAGGAGCCCGACGGCGTCGGTCAGCGTATCGGGGAACTGGCTGGCCTTCAGCGCGCCCTGGCGAATTTGGCGGATGGAGTCGGCTTTGCGGATGAGGACGGCGCTGTGTTTCTTGTGCGGGTTCGCAAGGATGATTCGGAGGCCGAATCGATCTCTTGCGATCTGGATAGGGGAGAGTTAGATGGCTTGTCAGGGGATGAACGCGAACCAACCTGGGAGCACTGGCACAACGTAACCAACGCTTCATCGTAGCGGCTCCATGCCGTGGCGTAGGACCCGCGCCAACTCTGAGTCGGCGGTGATCTCGCCCGCGCCCCGGCGGCCGATCAGGACCTGGCCGCGGTTACTGAGCAGGCGCCCGCACCCGTCGGCATAGCCCACGGGCAGCGTGGCCACGCGCAGATCCCGCGGGGCCACGAAGGTGCGAGCGGGTTCCATTCCACGGCGTGGAAACCCTCAGTCGACCGGCCCAAAGAGGCGCCAGTCGGGAACCGCCCACACGTGAGGGGCCACGGGCTGCACCTCCCGCCCCCGATTCACCACGAGACCGACCCGTCGGGCCGTCCGTCCGAGACCGGGCGGGTGAATCGCCTGGAGGACCTCCGCCAGCGGCCTGGCATCCACAGGGTGCGCCCTTCTCCCCGCCTTCGCCTCGATGGCCAGGAGCGTTTGGGACGAGTGCAGGATGAAGTCTACCTCGCGCCCCGCGTGGGTCCGGTAGAAGTGAAGGTGGGGAGGGTCGCCCTGCCATGACATCCACCGGAGGAGCTCGTCGAGGACCATCGTCTCGAACAGCGCCCCGTTATCCAGCTCGGCGCGATCTGTCATCAACCGGGCGAGGCCTGGATCCGTCCAGTAGACCTTGGGGCTCTTGACCAGACGGGCCGCGGTGGTCGGAAGGAGGGGGCGCAACAGCACGGCCTGATACGAGATCTCCAGGAACCGGACGTAGCGCTTGACGGTATTCACCGCCACCCCGAGTTCCCGGGCAATCTCCGAGTACGAGAGACGCTGGGCCGTCCGGGCGGCCAGCAGCACCTGGGCCAGGGCGAACTGATCGAGGTCCGCGACCCGCCCGAGATCCACCAGGTCCCGCTCCAGATAGGTCCGGCGGAAATCGCGCAACCAGGCCCGCCGATCGTCTGCGGAGAGCGGCTCGATCCCGGGATACCCCCCCCAGCGAAGATGCTCCTCCTCGAGACCACGCCAGACGCGACCTGCCTCGGCGGAGGGGGCGTGCTTCTCCAATCGGCGAAGCCCCGACTCCCCCTCCTGCCAGATGCGATCCAGGCCGGTCAGCGGGACCTCTTCTCCATGGATCCGCTCCACGAGCGCCAGCGGCCACAGCTCCAACAGCGCCGCCCGGCCGGCCAGCGTCTCGCGGACCTGTCGGAGCAGGCGGATCTGGGAAGATCCCAGCAGCAAGAACCGGTGACCCTTCTTCCGGTCCGCCAGAAGCTTGACCGCATCCAGAAGCCCGGGCTGCTTTTGGACCTCGTCCAGGATCACCAGGCGATCGCCGTGATCCAGACGTTGGACCGGATCGGCCGCCAGGCGCAGCCGCTCATCGGGGTCATCCAACGAGAAATACACGGAGGGAATTCGCTCCGCCCTGGGCAGCAGATCGCGCACCAGAGTCGTCTTGCCCGTCTGGCGCGCCCCGGTCAGGACCGTAATCGGGAAGCGCGCCAACCGCGATCGGAGCAGGCGTACCAGGCCTCGCGGGTGGAGTGGCATGGCCGACAATTACCCTTGGCGCTGCAAAATATCAAGGAAATTTTGCAATGACAATGAATACATTCCGAGGGGCGGATCGGGGTTCCCTCAACTCGCCCGGGCAGGATCCGGCGGGGAGGCCGGCCGGTACACCCGCGGGACGCGCGAGGCCGGCCGGTACACCCGCGGGACGCGCGGGCCGATGCGGCAGAGGACCTCGTAGCTGATGGTGCCCTGGAGCTCCGCCACCTCGTCGGCGGTGATCTCGCCCGCGCCCTGGCGGCCGATCAGGACCGCCTCGTCGCCCACCCGGACGTCCGGGAGGCGGCTCACGTCCACCATGGTCATGTCCATGCACACCCGCCCGACGATGGGGACCCGCTGCCCCCGGATCAGGACCTGACCGCGGTTACTGAGCAGGCGCCCGCACCCGTCGGCGTAGCCCACGGGCAGCGTGGCCACGCGGAGATCTTGCGGGGCCACGAAGGTGCGGCCGTAACTCACGCTCTCGCCCTGCGCCACGTCCCGGATCTGGCTGATGGCCGTCCGGAGGCGGAGCGCGGGCCGGAGCGGCGGCTCGGGCCCGCCCCGCGGGCCGCGGGGATGGTATCCGTAGAGCATGATGCCCGGCCGCACCAGGTCCAGCCGGGCCGCGGGGAGGAAGAGCAGGGCGGCGCTGTTCGCCGCGTGCCGGAGCGGTGCCGGGATGCCGGCAGCGGCGAGGTCCCGTGCGGCCTCCGCGAAGCGCGCGAGTTGCTCCCCCGCGAAGCGGGGGTCTTCCGCCTCCGCCTCGGCAAAGTGGGTCATGAGCCCCGCCAGCCGCACGGAGGGGAGGGAGCGGATCTTCTCCGCCACCCCGCGGATCTCGTGGGGCCGGAGGCCGACCCGGCCCATGCCGGTATCCACCTTCAGGTGAAGCCCCAGGACGCGCCCGCGGGCCCGCGCCGCGCGGTCCAGCGCCTCGGCCTGCCCCTGATCGCTGACGCACTGATCCAGGTCGTGCGCCGCGACGAGGTCCGCCTGATCCGGCGCGACCGGGCCGAGAACCAGCATCCCGCACGCGATGCCAGCCTCACGGAGCGGGACCGCTTCCTCGGGGATGGCCACCCCCAACCAGGTGGCCCCCGCCGCAAGCGCAGCCTTCGCCACCGGCACGGCCCCGTGGCCGTAGGCATCGCCCTTCACGACGGCCATCACCTGGGTTCCGGGACCGGCGAGGCGACAGGCCAGCCCGACGTTGGCGGCAATGGCAGCCAGGTCGATTTCCACGTAGGTTGGGCGCATGGGCAACTTTCCCCCGCGGGCTTTCGCGACTCCGGGACGAAGATAGCAGAACTGGCCGCCATTGGTAAAGCCGTCGGTTACTCACCCTCCTGGAGGAGTGAGGACCGGTGTGGGTGTACAGCGAAGAAAAATGGCAAAATACCTGGAAAAGACGCGGTCATAAGCCAGATATGGCCCATATACCCCATTTATTTCCGCTGCCTGATCTTGCAAACCAACCCGTGAGAAATTAAATTCCCGCTGCTAGCACTCGACACCAGGGAGTGCTAACAACGTAGAGGCGGCCGGCTCGTTCATTTTTTCGCCTCCCGAAGAGCCAGAGCGAAACTCATTACAGGCGAAGCTGAGCACGCTGCGGGCCGAGATGAGCCGCCCGCATGGTTCTCCCTCTCACCGTTCGCGAGGGATGGTGGCGTTCCAACTCTCTGGAAAGGAGTGACGCGCGATGAAGAAGATCAAGCCACTGCAGGACCGGATCCTGGTCAAGCGCCTGGAGGAGAAGGAGGTCAAGAAGGGCGGCATCATCAGCCCGGATACGGCCAAGGAAAAGCCGCAAGAGGGCGAGGTGGTGGCCGTCGGTCCGGGGAAGGTCACCGACGACGGGAAGCGGCAGCCCCTGGACGTCAAGGTCGGGGACAAGATCCTCTTCGGGAAATACTCCGGCTCCGAGGTGAAGCTCGGCGATGAGGAGTTCCTCATCATGCGGGAAGAGGACGTCCTCGGCATCTTGCAGTAACCCGACCGGTGCGCGGTTTCTGGTTCGATCCATCAGCCTGACGGACACACACGTAAGGAGGAGACAGCATGCCAGCCAAGCAACTGATGTTCGATGAGGAGGCCCGCCGGGCGATCCTCCGCGGCGTAGACAAGCTGGCCAACGCCGTGAAGGCGACCCTGGGGCCCAAGGGACGCAACGTCGTCCTCGACAAGAAGTTCGGCGCGCCCACCATCACGAAAGACGGCGTCACGGTGGCGAAGGAGATCGAGCTGGAGGATCCCTTCGAGAACATGGGCGCCCAGATGGTGAAGGAAGTGGCGTCCAAGACCTCGGACGTGGCCGGCGACGGGACCACCACGGCCACGGTCCTGGCCCAGGCCATCATCCGCGAGGGGATGAAGAACGTCACGGCCGGGAGCAACCCCATGGCGCTGAAGCGCGGCATCGACAAGGCGGTGGATGGGGTCGTCGAGGAGATCAAGAAGCTCTCCAAGCCCACCAAGGGCAAGAAGGAGATCTCCCAGGTGGCCAGCATCTCCGCCAACAACGACAAGACCATCGGCGACCTGATCGCCGACGCCCTGGAGAAGGTCGGCAAGGACGGGGTCATCACGGTGGAGGAGGCCAAGGGGGTCGAGACCACCCTGGACGTGGTCGAGGGGATGCAGTTCGACCGGGGCTACATCTCCCCCTACTTCGTCACCGACACCGAGCGGATGGAGGCGGTGGTGGAGAACCCCCTGATCCTGATCCGCGAGAAGAAGATC
>JACQXP010000019.1 GCA_016208645.1 Candidatus Methylomirabilota bacterium
CAACAAGGCGGATGGGCCTTCGGCCGAGACGGCCCTGGAGATCCTGCGGTCGGAATACGGCTCCCGATTCCCCATTCACGCGGTGTCCGCCCAGACCGGCCGCGGCCTCGAACCGCTCCGGCGGATGATCTACGATGGGCTTCGCATCGTGCGGGTGTATTCGAAGCCCCCCGGCAAGGACCCGTCCATGCGCTCCCCGGTGGTCCTCCCCCGGGGGAGCACGATCGTGGACATGGCGGCGGCCATCCACAAGGATTTCGCCCGGCAGTTGAAGTACGCCCGCGTCTGGGGCGGGACCAAGTTCAGCGGCCAGCGGGTTCAGCAGGACTATGTCGTCCAGGAAGGCGACGTCATCGAGCTGCACATCTAGCCCTGAGCCCAATCAGTACAGCAGTTGAACCGCCAAGACGCCAAGTGCGCCAGGAAGCTCCCCATATTCAAGGGAGAATTTGGAAGCACCTGGCCGAAGGATAGGACCCCGCTTGTCCTGAAAAGCGAACCTTCACCGGGTCCCGGTCGCCGCGGTTTGACCGGCGGAGGCGGGAGACGTATATTGTGAATGGTGCCACAAGCGCTCCGGCGCCGAAGGAGTCGTCATGAATACGTCCAAGCTCTCTCCGGATACACCGGCCGAGGTCTGTCCCTACTGGCACGAGGTCACGGCCGATTTCGCCTGCATGTACCCGGCCGGTGGCTACTGCATCGCGGGCTGCCACAAGCGGATCAAGGTCATGGCTGAGAAGACGTTCCACGACGTCTGCGCCATGAACTTCGCCGAGTGTGAAGGCTACCACCGGTTGCTGGCCGAGGAAGAGGCGAAGCAACGCCAGACCCTGGGGACGATCTGGCGGTAGGTGTTCCCCATGGCTCGCTGTCGCGTCTGCGGCTCCCGGTCGCCGCTTATCGCGTCGAGCCTGGGGACTTGTGCATCGTGCATCCGGGCTGACCCGCCCGGACTGGCTGCGCACCTCGCCCGCGTCCACGCGGGCACCCGCCGCGCCTTCGGACTGCCGCCTGAGCCGCCTCGCGACCCCCTCGGCATCCCGTGCGATCTCTGCGCCAACCAGTGTCGGATTTCCCCGGATCAGCTTGGCTACTGCGGCCTGCGCCGGAACGCCGGCGGCCGTCTGGCGGGCGGCGCGCCGACACAGGGGAATCTGACCTGGTACTTCGACCCTCTGCCCACAAACTGCGTGGCCGACTGGGTCTGCCCGGCGGGGACCGGCGTCGGCTATCCGATGTGGACCCACCGGGAAGGTCCCGAGTATGGCTACACGAACCTCGCCGTCTTCTACCGGGCCTGCTCCTTCAACTGCCTGGGCTGCCAGAACTGGCACTACCGGGAGGCGACCGGCACCCAGGGGGGGATGACTCCGGCAACGCTGGCGGCGCAGGTGGACGCCCGCACCGCCTGCATCTGTTACTTCGGCGGCGATCCCAGCCCCCAGTTTCCCCATTCGGTGGCCGCGTCGGTTCTGGCGCGACGGCGGATGCCCAAGCGGATCCTGCGGATCTGCTGGGAGACCAACGGGACAATGCACCCGCGATGGCTGCGTAAGGCCATGGCCATCGCGCTCGTGTCGGGCGGCTGCATCAAGTTCGACCTGAAGGCCTGGGACGACCGGATCCATCGCGCCCTGACCGGGTTCTCCAATGGGTGGACCTTGGAGAACTTCCGCCTGGCCGCCGGGCTGGCCAGCGCCCGGCCAGTGCCGCCGGCCCTGGTAGCCAGCACCCTGCTCGTGCCCGGCTACGTGGATGCGTCGGAGGTGGGGGCCCTGGCCCGGTGTATCGCCCGCCTCGATCCGGACATCCCGTACAGCCTGCTGGCGTTCCACCCGCAGTTCTACCTTCACGATCTTCCCGTGACATCCCGGGAGCACGCCGAAGAGGCCCTGGCGGCCGCGAGGTCGGCTGGCCTCACCCGCGTGCGGATCGGGAACGCGCATCTGCTGGCCGAACCCTACGACCGGCGAAGCCGCGTGACGGTCTGATCGGTTCGGGGAAGAGGAAGCTTCGGGCACATCCCCGTCCGACACATGAGGTGATGCGAGCCATGACGGAACGGTACCGGGTCATCATCGTGGGAGCAGGACCTGCGGGGATCTTCGCCGCGCTGGAACTGACGCGCGCCGGCGTGGACGGGGTCTTGCTGCTGGAGAAGGGCCCGGACCTGCCCGAACGGCAGCGCCTGGGTCGCGGGGGCTCCATGCTGGCCGGCTGGGGCGGCGCCGGCGCCTACAGCGACGGCAAGCTGGCCCTGTCCACGGAGATCGGCGGTTTCATGGACCGCTACTGCACGCCGGGCCAGTTGACCGAGCTGGTGGAATACGTGGACCAGACCTACCGGACAGTCGGGGCGCCCGCGGGGCTGCACGGATCGGACACCGAGGCGGTGGCTCATCTCCAGCGGCAGGCGGCGCGGTTTGACATGAAGCTCATCCCCAGCCGCTACCGGCACCTGGGAACTGAGGGCTGTGAGGAGCTCCTGGGAAAGCTCCGGGCGCATCTGAGCGGGGTGGTGGCGGTCCGCTGCGGGACGCCGGTCGCCGAGGTCATCCCCGGCAGCGGCAACGGCGTCGGCGGCGTGCGGCTGGAGGACGGGACGGCGATCGCCGCAGAGTACGTCATCCTGGCGCCCGGCCGGGAGGGTTCTGCCTGGCTGGCCAGGGAGGCGGAGCGGCTAGCCCTGCACACGACGATCAACCCCGTGGACATCGGCGTGCGGGTCGAGGTCCCGGCCTCGGTCCTGGAAGAGATCACGCGGGCCACCTACGAGGCCAAGATCATCTACTATACGCGGCGCTTCGAGGATATGGTTCGCACTTTCTGCATGTGCCCGCACGGCGAGGTGATCCGCGAGGACCTGGGCGGGCTGTACACGGTGAACGGCCACAGCTACGCCCATCGCAAGACCGCCAACACCAATTTCGCGCTGCTGGTCAGCAAGACGTTCACGGAGCCGTTCCGCGAGCCCATCGCCTACGGCCAGCACATCGCCCGGCTGGCCAACATGCTGGGGGGCGAGGTCATCGTCCAGCGCCTGGGCGACCTGCGGCAGGGCCGGCGGTCAACGCCCGGGCGGATCGGGCGGGGCCTGGTGGAGCCGACCCTTCGCGAGGCCACCCCCGGCGACCTCAGCCTGGTGCTGCCGTACCGCTACCTCGCTGACATCCTGGAGATGCTGGAGGCGCTGGACCGACTCGTCCCCGGCGTCAACTCGGTTCACACGCTCCTGTACGGGGTCGAGGTGAAGTTCTACTCGCTCCAGCTCCAGCTCGGGCCGGGCCTGGAGACGGAGATTCCTCATCTCTTCGCGGTGGGGGATGGGGCCGGGGTCAGCCGCGGTCTGGTCCAGGCCTCGGCCTCGGGCGTGCTCGCCGCCCGGAGCATCGCCGCATGCGTGAAGGGGGCGGGGAGCTAAGTCCTTGTGGCCAGAATTGCGGTCACGTATTGTCTCGACGCAACCTTTCGATCCCCTCTCCCCGCTGTGGGAGAGACTTCCTATGGGTGAGGGGGACCCTCGGGTACCCCCTGGGTGCGGCCCCCTCCTTGCACCCTCACCGGGTACCCCCTGGGTGCCCTCTCCCGTCCAGGGAGAGGGAGGAGAAATGAGTGTGAGCGAATTTGCGTTCTGCAGCACTAAGGACGCACCCCCCGGACAAGTCCGTGGGGAGGATCGTCGGCCGCGAGAAAGGTCCGGACCGCCGACAGCAGCACCTCGGATGGTTCCAGCAACGTCGAGTGATCGGCGCCGGGGAGAGCCAGGCAACGCACCCTGGGCAGGCGCGAGGCCAGGACGTCTATCACGCTGGAGAAGTGGCGGTGGGTCTTCTGGCCCACGAGCAAGAGGACGGGCTGCCGGACCGCCGCCAGGCGCGTCGTCGGGTTAAAGGCCTCGGCCGACCGGACGATCCCCTCGATGATCCAGGGCGGCCGGGACAAGAGAAGCGAGCGGTACCGGCTGCGCAGGAGCGCCTGGGCCCGGGCGGGCGGCAGGACGCAGCGGAACCAGTAGTCGAGGCCGGCGGCCACGCCCTGTTCGCGCATGATCCGGGCGATCGTCTCGCCGCGTAAGCTGGCCGTGTCAATCGGGTGTTCCTGCCGCAGGCCCAGCATCGGCGGCTCGGCCAGGATCAGGCGCCGCACCCGCTCCGGATAGGCCAGCGTGAAAGCCAGGGCCGCGATCGCCCCGCCGGAGCAGCCGAAGAAATCCGCCTCCGGGATTGCCAGCCCATCCAGCAGCCCCCGCAAGTCCTCGGCCAGCACCTCGACGGTGTACGGCGCCTCCTGCGGCGGGATCTCGCTCTGCCCGTGGCCCCGCCGATCGTAGGCGATGACCCGGCGCTCCGCCGCCAGGTAGGGGATGAGGCGGCGCCACACCTCGAGGCTCAGGGCATCGTTGTGCAGCAGCACCAGCGGCTCGCCGCTCCCGGCCACCTCGTAGTAGGTCTGGATGCCGTTCGTGCTTGCGAGGGGCATGGGTGATCTGATATCACATGCGGGCCAATGGGAGGCAATCGTGCGCTTCAAGCGCGGACTCGCGGCGCTCCCCGGGGTCGTCGTTCAAAGAGTTATCCTGTTCGGTTCGCGCGCCCGTGGTGAAGGGAACGAGGGGTCGGACCTTGACCTTGCGGTGATCCTTTCGGAAGGCGAGGGTCCTTACTGGCGCCAGATCGTGGACGTGGCGACGGAGCTGAACCTCGAGTACGAATATCGTATCCGGGTCTCGCCACTGATCGTCAGCCAGGCAAAGCTCATGGAGCTGTGGGATCGCGAACGGGCGATTGCCCAGGCCATCCTTGCCGAGGGGATTGAGGTGTGAACGAGGCGAATCGAATCGCGAATGCCCGGGCTGAGATCGAGGCGTCTGAGGAGGCGCTCTCGGCGGCAGAGGCCCTTTTGGGGAGCGGCTTGCTGCGGAGTGCGGTTTCCCGGCTTTACTACGGGATGCTCCACTTGGTGCGAGCGCTGGTGGTCAGTCGCGGTTTCGATCCCCGCACGCATGAAGGCGTGGAAACCCTGTTCGCCCTGCACTTCGT
>JACQXP010000020.1 GCA_016208645.1 Candidatus Methylomirabilota bacterium
CACCGTCAAGACCATCATCGGCTATGGCTCGCCCAACAAGGCCGGATCGGAAAAGGCGCACGGCGAGGCGCTGGGCGAGGAGGAGGTGAAGCTCACCAAGCAGAAGCTCGGGTGGCCCTCGGAGCCGGCGTTTTTCATCCCGGAGGAGGCGCGGCAGGAATTCCGCACGGCCCTGGATCGGGGGCGGGCATGGGAGGCGGAGTGGCGCCAGCGCATGCGTGCCTACGCTGCCGCGTTTCCCCAGCAGGCGGCGCGCGGGGACCAGATCATGGATGGTAAACTTCCCGACGGCTGGGACGCCGATCTCCCCGCCTTTGCCCCGGGCGATCCGGCCATGGCGACGCGGGCGGCCTCGGGCAAGGTCCTGCAGATCCTCTTCTCCCGGATACCGAATTTGATGGGCGGATCGGCCGACCTGGCGCCGTCCACCAACACCTACATCAAGGAGTTCGGCGAGTTCCAGGCGGGGTCGCCCGGGGGACGCAACCTGCGGTTCGGCGTGCGCGAGCACGGCATGGGCGCCATCGCCAACGGCATGGCCCTGCACGGGGGGATCCGGCCGTTCACGGCCACGTTCCTGATCTTCTCCGACTACATGCGGCCGGCGGTGCGCCTGGCGGCGTTGATGGGGATCCCGGTGGTCTTCATCTTCACCCACGACAGCATCGGCCTGGGCGAGGATGGACCGACGCACCAGCCCATCGAGCACCTGATGGCCCTGCGGGCGATTCCCCACCTCACGGTGATCCGGCCGGCGGACGCGAACGAGACGGTGGAGGCCTGGCGTACGGCCCTCGCGGAACAGGGGCCGACATGCCTGGTCCTGACCCGGCAGAACCTGCCGGTCCTGGACCGATCCGGGACGCAGGCGGGCGGCGGGGTGGAACGCGGCGCCTACGTCCTGTCGGATCCGCCAACCGGCAAACCCCAGGTGATCCTGATCGCCACGGGCTCGGAGGTGTCGGTGGCAATGGGCGCGCAGAAGCTTCTGGTGGAGAAGGGCGTGGCCGCCCGCGTGGTCAGCATGCCGTCCTGGGAGATCTTCGAGCGGCAGTTGCCGGAGTACCGGGCGAGCGTCCTGCCATCCGACATCACGGCCCGGGTCGCGGTGGAGGCGGGGAGCCCCCTGGGCTGGTACAAGTACGTAGGGACGAGCGGGACGGTCATGGGCATGACCCGCTTCGGCGCCTCGGCGCCCGGGAAGATAAACTTCGAGATGTTCGGCTTCACGCCCGAGAACGTGGCCGCACGGGCGCTGGCCGTGCTGGGGCGGTAGAGGGGTGACTTCGGAGGCGATGGCCGGTGGAGCTTTGGTTCCGGACGTTCGTACCTCCTAAAATGGGAGCTGCAGTATGGCGAGCCTGAATCTGCAGGGCTGTCAGGTGGGTAGCCTTGGTCCATATATCTCGGGTGTGGAGGCGACGCTCACAGATCTGGCGCAGCGCGAGGCGGCGGCCAGGATCTGGGCCAGGGACCCCGCGCTCTGGAAGGCGGACCCAGACCACCAGAAGATCATCCGAAACAGCCTGGGCTGGCTCACGGTGATGACTCTGATCCGGCAGCATGCGGCGAATCTCGCCGGGTTCGCCGTCGAGGTCGGGCAGGCCGGATTTACCAACGTCCTACTCCTGGGCATGGGTGGAAGCAGCCTGTGTCCTGATGTCCTGCGCCTGACGTTCGGCGGGGCGGCCGGGTTTCCCACGCTAGCGGTACTGGACACGACGGATCCGGCCAGCGTGCAGGGGTTCGAGCAGTCCGTGGTCCTGCCGCGGACGCTCTTCATCGTAGCCAGCAAGTCGGGAACGACGCCGGAGATCACGGCTTTCTACCAGTACTTGTTCGCCAAGGTCCGCGCAGTCAAAGGTGAGCGGGCCGGCGAACAGTTCATCGCCATCACCGATGCCGGGACCCCGTTGGAGCGTATCGGCGCCGAGGCGAAGTTCCGCCGCGTCTTCCTCAATCCCTCCGACATCGGCGGCCGCTACTCGGCCCTGTCGTTCTTCGGGATGGTGCCGGCAACGCTGATGGGCCTGGACGTGCTGCGCCTCCTGGAGCGGGCCGAGCGGATGGCGCATGCCTGCCGCGCCGGCGCGCCTCCCCGGGAGAACCCGGGCGCGTGGCTGGGCGTGATCCTGGGTGCCCTGGCGAAGGCGGGCCGGGACAAGCTGACGTTCGTCTGCTCGCCGGAGATCGCGGCGTTCGGCTACTGGCTCGAGCAGCTCATCGCCGAGAGCACGGGAAAGGACGGGACAGGCGTTGGGGAATCCCGGCGCGTACGGGGGCGATCGAGTCTTCGTGTATCTCCGGTTGCAAGACTCGAGGGACCGGGAACTCGACGAGAAGGTGAACGCACTGGAGCGGGCGGGGCATCCGGTGGTGACGATCGGCCTGCGGGACCTGTTCGACGTCGGCGCCGAGTTCTTCCGCTGGGAGTTCGCCACCGCAGTGGCCGGCGCGGTGCTCGGCGTCAATCCCTTCGACCAGCCGAACGTCCAGGAGAGCAAGGACAACACCAAACGGCTGCTGGCCGAATTCAAGGCGAAGGGTCGGCTCCCCGAGGGGGAGCCGATCTTCAGCGAGGGTCCGATCCGGCTCTATGGAAACGCGGCAAGCGCCGCGGCAATCCAGGGGGCGAGGACGCTCGGAGATGCCCTGAGGGCGCACCTCCTGCGGATCCGACCGCACGACTACGTGGCGTCAACCGCGTATCTGCAAGCGACGCCTGTCCACGCGGAATCCCTGGCGGCAATCCGGTCCCATATCCGAGATCGGTTCCGGGTCGCAACCACGCTCGGGTACGGACCGCGATTCCTGCACTCCACCGGCCAACTCCACAAGGGCGGGGGCGACAACGGGGTCTTCCTCCAGTTCACCGCGGACGATCCGGTGGACCTGCCCATCCCGGGCGAGCCGTACAGCTTTGGCGTGATGAAGGCGGCCCAGGCCCTGGGGGATCTTGAGTCGCTCCAGAAGCGAGGGCGCCGGGCCCTGCGCATCCACATCACGGGCGGCATCGAGGCAGGATTGCGGCGGGTGCTGGAGGCGGTGAGAGAAACAAATTGAACCGCAGAGGAAGAGAACGGGACTTACTTTATCCACAGATTACGCAGATTGCGCAGATTCATTCGGAGAGAAACGAAAGGGCCGGAATGATGAATCCAAAGCAAATGGCGGCGGAGCGGGGGGCGAGTCTGGTCGAGTCCGGGATGGTGCTGGGCCTGGGGAGCGGGACGACGGCCACGCTGGTGGTCCAGGCGATCGGTCGGCGGCTTCGCGAGGGGAGACTGCGCAACGTCGACGGGGTGCCGTCCTCCAGCGCCATTGCCGCCGTGGCCCGGGAATCGGGCGTGACCCTCACGACGCTGGACGAGCATCCCGTCCTGGATCTCGACCTGGATGGGGCCGACGAGGTGGACCCGAACCTGAATCTCATCAAGGGGCTGGGCGGGGCACTCCTCTGGGAGAAGATCGTGGCCGCGGCCTCGCGCAGGGTGGTGATCCTCGTGGACGAGTCCAAGCTGGTGGATCGCCTGGGGGGCAAGGCGCCCCTGCCGGTGGAGGTGATCCCGTCCGGCTGGCGGACCCACATCCCGCTCGTGGAGTCGCTGGGAGGAAAGCCGGAGTTGCGGAAGAATCCCGACGGGGAGCCGTTCGTGACAGACGAGGGGAACTACATCCTGCACTGCCGGTTCGATGGGATCCCCGATCCCGCGGGCCTGGAGGCGCGCCTGCGGAGCCGGCCCGGCGTCGTCGGGACAGGGCTCTTCCTGGGCATCGCCCACCAGGTGATCATCGGCCGCCCCTCCGGCGTCGAGGTCCGGATGAGAGGCACTTGAAGACCACGATCAAGACGCTGCCCTTACCACGGTTTCTACAGCGAGCCCCGGTTCGGTCGAAGACGGGCGATAATGCAACAGTTCGAAGCCGATCACCCGCCCGTTCTTGTCTTTCATGAGGACCACCTCATCTGTGGTCTCTTCGCAAATGTGCTCCTTCCCTGGTTCGTCCAGCCAAACCGTCAAGGTCCGGCCGACGACATCATGGATTACCCTGATCTTGTCCATATCCTTTCTCCTGCCTTGACGGCGTCGGTTGGATAGGCGGTAATCAGATACCCTGTTCCATCCTCGCGACGCGCCACTGCACACAGCCAGCGGGGATCGCTCCCACGGTAGAAGAGGTACACGCCGGGATCCCGTCGGCTCCTTCGGACTTCGTCGGGGTCTTCGAGAACCTTCCGCACATCCTCCTCGTGTCCCGCAAGAATCGGATGCTTCTCCGTGATGATGAAATCCCAGTAACTCCTGGTGCACCTTACCGAAATGCCAAGGGGCGTTCCAACGTCGAAGATTAGGTCCGCCAAGTCTCCAGCCCTTTGGATGGGAAATGACTATAACCTGTCCCGATCAGAATCCCCTTGCCAGGCGTGAAGCTTGCGGCCGAACCATGGTGGTAAATTCTCGACCGGCAGGCGGTTTTTATCGGCCCCTTACTGCTTTTCGGTGCGGTTTTCGGGCTCGAGTCCTCTTGACCACCGGACGATCGTCCCCGATAGGCGTAGCCCAATCCACTGACTTGGCCAACCTGTTTAGCTTCTTGGCAATCCGCGTCGAAGTCGTTTGCGATAGGCCGACTTCGCGCTCGATTCGCTTCGCGACTTTCTGCACCGTGCTCATAGCGATTGAACTTTAGCTTAATCCACCCGAAGATGTCAACGAGATTTCCAGAATGCCGTGCCTCTCGACGACTCCTCTACTTAGAGCAGCCCGTGACCTTTGAAGCTGAAAGGGTCGGCATCGCCAATGATCAGATGATCCAGGAAGCGGATGC
>JACQXP010000021.1 GCA_016208645.1 Candidatus Methylomirabilota bacterium
CTGATCAGCCTCCAGGACTTCAGCATCTGGAACCCCGAGCCCACCTTCGTGGGCCTCTGGAACTATGCCCGGGTGCTATCGAATCCCCTCTTCTACCTCGCGCTCGAGAATACGGGGCTCTTCCTGCTCCTGGGAGTTAGCCTGGAGCTGATCCTGGGGCTGTGCATCGCCCTCTTGATCAGCAAACCCTTTCCCGGGGAGCGCGTGATCAAGATCCTCCTGCTCTTTCCCCTCCTGGTGGCCCCGGTGGTGGCGGGTCTGATGTTTTACTGGATGTTCAACGCCGAGTTCGGGTTTATCAACAAGGTCCTCGGGCTTCTTGGATTTCCCACTGTGCTCTGGTTCAACCGGCCCTGGACGGCGTTCCTCATCATCGTCCTGGCGGACGTCTGGACGTGGACGCCCTGGTTCACCCTTTTGCTTTACTCGGCCCTTCAGACGCTGCCCCCGGAACCGGTCGAGGCAGCGCACTTGGACGGCGCCAATGCCTGGCAGATCTTTCGCCACATCACCCTTCCCCTGTTGTTCCCGGTGGCATCCTTCACAGTCCTCATTCGGTCGTTTGACGCCTTCCGTGTCTTCGACGTGGTCTGGACCATGACCGCCGGGGCGCCAGGGAACGCGACGGAGGTCTTCGGGACCTTCGTCTACCGGATCGGGTTGCTCACGGTGAACTACAGCGAGGGGGCCGCGGCCGCCATGATCGGTGCGCTGATCATCATGGTCGTCGGTGTTGTAGTGTACGGGACCATTTCCCGGATCGTCTGGGGGCGGACGGCGGCCTGACGCCGTTCCCCACCCGCTGCTGACGGATCGGTGAGGGACTGGGTATGCGCGAGCGGCATGGGGCACGGATCCTCCGGATCTCGACGATCTACATGGTTGCCTTCGGATTCCTGGTGCCGGTCCTCTACCTCACCCTCACCGCCTTTCGGAGGCCGCAGGCGGTTTTCTACGTCCTCGAGGCCGGCCTGGAGTTCTCCATCAGCAACTTCACCGACGCCCTGAACTGGCGCGGAGTGGCCATCAAGGAGGCCTTCGTCAACAGCGCATTGATCGCCACGGCCTCCACGCTGCTGTCCTTATTCGTCACGCTGCCCAGCGGGTACATGTTGGCCCGGTACAGGACGCGCCTGGCGCGCACGTGGTTCTTCATCATCTATCTGGTGCGGGCTGTCCCCTACGTGAGTTGGGTGCTGCCGCTGTTCCTGCTGGCCCAGAAACTGGGGTTGTACGACACCTATTTCGGCATCATCTCCGCCCAGGCGGCCTTCCACGTGGCCTTCTATTCGTGGATCCTCAAGGGGTTTTTCGAAGGCGTACCCCACGAGGTGGAGGAGGCCGCTCTGCTGGATGGGTGCTCCCGGTGGGGAGCCTTCTTTCGGATCGCCGTCCCGCTCGCGATGCCGGGCGTTGTGGCGGCAGGAATCCTGGGGTGGATCTGGGGGTGGAACGAGCTGTTGATCGCCCTCTTCTTGACCACCGAGAGTATCCCGATGTTCGCCAAGACCGTGTCGGCCTTCATCACAGAGATGGGCGTCGAGTGGGGCCGGATGGCGGCAACCGGGGTGATGGCGACCGTGCCCGCGGTCATCGTGACCGCCCTGTGCTATCGGTACATCGTGGCAGGCCTGGGGGGCGTTCACACGAAATGAGGCGATCCGGCCCGGTGGGCGGCCGTTTCCATCGCAGGCAGGAGGGGACAGCGTGAAGCTGGAAGGGCAGGTGGCCCTCGTCACCGGGGGCTCGCGCAGCATCGGCCGGGCCATCGCGCTGGCGTTTGCCCGCGAGGGCGCGGCCGTGGCCGTCAACTACGTCAGCCACGCCGAGGAGGCGGAGAGCGCCGTGCGCGAGATCGAGAGGCTGGGGCGGCGGGGCCTGGCCGTCCGCGCCGACACCTCGCAGCGGGCCCAGGTCCAGGCCATGGTGGATGAGGTGACGACGCGCCTGGGTCCCATTGACATCCTGGTCAACAATGCGGGCGTGCAGAAGCGGGTATTCTTCCTGGAACTCGACGAGGCGGACTGGGACTGGATGCTGGGTGTGAACCTGAAGGGGAGTTTCCTGGTCGGGCAGGCGGTGGCCGTCCGGATGAAGGCGCGCGGCCGAGGCAAGATCATCAATGTCTCGTCCGAGGCCGCCGGCTTTCCGGCCCCGCGGATGACCGCCTACTGCGTTTCGAAGGCCGGGGTGGCCATGCTCACCAAATGCATGGCGCTGGAGCTGGCGCCCCATGGGATCCGGGTCAATGCCCTGGCCCCGGGCCTCACCCGCACCGACATCAACCGGAAGGACCTGGAGGACGAAACCTTCCTGAAGGCGC
>JACQXP010000022.1 GCA_016208645.1 Candidatus Methylomirabilota bacterium
AGTCTAACCATTGGGTTGAGAAGGACGCGAAGACGCGCCTCTCACCCAAAACGATGCGCCGACGCGCGCGGCCGTCGCTGCGCTCCAGTCGGGTGACCCGGGGCAACTCCATATCTTCGAGCCCGGCGGCTCACGGCAGGTTGGCCGCTAACGGCGCCGGCGCTACGCAGTCGGCGCATCGGGGCGGCGGCACAAGAGCGCCGCGTGCTGGGGCCGCTCGCGCGGCCCATCACGCGGCTGGAGCCGATTCCGCTCCGGGCATCTGAAAGAGGGCAGATTCCACAACGACCCTGAGCGGGACGGCTCAGCCGCCGCCCCGTTAGCGCCACGGTACGTTGACCTTGCGGTTGACCAGGGCTATACTACGGATATCCGCAGGAGGTGAAACGATGATCACGAAAGTCCAGAAGTGGGGCAACAGCCAAGGTATTCGCCTGAGCAAGGAACTGCTCTCGGATGTCGAAATCAACGTCGGGGACGCGGTGGACGTGGCGGTGCGCGATGGCGCCCTCGTCGTGACCCCTGTGCGCCGGGTGCGAGGCGGACATGACTTGAGTGAGCTCGTCAGGCGCATCCCCAAGGACTACAAACCGGAGGAGGTCGACTGGGGGTATCCCGTCGGCCGGGAGGTCTGGTAGATGGCGGAGTATGTCCCTCGGAAGGGGGACCTTATCGCCCTCACCTTCGACCCTCAGTCGGGTCACGAGCAACGCGGGCGTCGGCCCGCCCTCGTGGTCAGCAACGACCTCTTCAACAGGCACACGGGTCTTTGTATCGTCTGTCCCATCACCAACACGCGCCGCGACTACCCTTTCCACGTGTCGATTCCTGAAGGCCAAGACGTGACCGGCTTCGTCATGGTCGAACAGGTCAAGTCGATCGACTTCCGTTCGCGGAGGGCGAAGCGCATCGGGAGAGCACCGGATCAGGTCTTGGAGGAAGCGCTGTCAATTCTCGATGCGTGTATCTACTGAGCGCTAACAGGCGCATGCACCAGGCCCGCGGCTGCAGGTGATGCGCAATGCGTGAGACATCACCGCCTGCCCGCGGACATCCAGCCCCTCGTTCTCCGGAAGCTTCCTTCATCCGGATCGGTGCAGTTTGACCGCAAAGCACGCGAAGGTCTCGCGGGATTGGCGACTCTTTTCGATCTCTGCGGTCTTGGCGGTGAAA
>JACQXP010000023.1 GCA_016208645.1 Candidatus Methylomirabilota bacterium
CATCAGCCCGCGCGCCCCCGCCCGCGACACGGCCCGCGGGGCGAAGGCGCTCTCCTCGCGGATCACGGCCGTCACCAGGAAGGGGTCCAGGCCCTGCTTGACGGCCTGCTCGCGCACGACGGGCCAGTGCCCTCGCGGGTACAGGCACTGCCAGAACTCGCGGATCGGCGGCTTCCCGTTCTCCTGCACGAAGAGGGGGCGGAGGATCTGCCCTGCCAGCCAGACCGCCTTATCGTACCGCTGGAGGTCCAGGAATGCCCGGCACGCCTCGGCCAGCGCCCCGCGGTCCTCGGGATGGGTCCGGGCCTGCTCGCTGTATTCGTCGATCGCCTCGTCGTCGAGACCCAGGCCGTGCAGCGCGCGCGCCTTCTTGATGCGGAGCGTGTCGCTTCCCGCCGGCCGCTTGCCGGTGCCATTCACGGCGCCAATGGGCCGCACCGGCGCCTTGCTCACGCGCCCCAGGCGCTCCCGGGCGCGGAACCAGTAATAGTTCTGGTCCGGCGCCGTCTGCAAGATCGTCCGGTACGCATCCGCCGCCTCTCGCGGTTTCTTTGCCATCTCCAGCGCGCGACCCCGCCAATACTGGGCCGGCGTCCGCAGCCGCGACCCCGGCTCTTCGGCGAGCAGCCGATCCCATGCGGCCAGGGCCGCTTCCGGATCGCGATCCTTGTATCCCAACCACCCCTGGAGCCAGAGGGCCGCGTCCCTCCAGGCCCCCTTGGGGTAGTCGTGCACTAGCCGCGTGAGGTACGCCCGCGCCTGTGCGCCTTCCCCCGCGTCGGCGGCCGTCTGCGCCAGGAGGTACAGCGCCTCCTCCGCCCAGCGGCTCTGGGGCGCCGCATCCACCAGAAGCGTCATCTGCTCGGTGAACCGCGCGGAATCTCCCGATCGGCCGAAGCTGCGTCCCAGCCAGTAGATCGTTTCCACCCGCTCCGCCCCGGGGGCATCCCGCAGCGGCTCCAGCCATCGGATGGCCTGGCTGTACTGCCGCAGCTTGAACGATCCGATCCCCAGGAGCAGGCGCGTCTGGGATTCCCTCGGATTGCCGGCCATCGCGAAGGGCAGAAGCTCCGGCAGCGCCTGCCCGAAGCGCCCGAGCTGGTACAGCGTCATCGCGCGCTGGAACTGCTCGTCCGGCGAAAACGGCGGAGTACCGGGTATCGTGGCCAGGAGGTCCTTCGCCCGCTGGCTCTCCACGCTGGCCGGCAGTTCCACCCAGACCCGGCGCAGGACCTCCTCCGCCCGCTCGGCCCGGCCGGATCGCAGCAGGACCTCTCCCAGCCTCGTCCACACCTCCGCCCGCCCGGGCCCCTGGGGGAACGCCGCCAGGTACTGGCCGGCCGCCTCCTCTGCCCGCGCGGGATCTCCCGCCTCCAGCCAGTCCCGGGGAAGGTCCCGGCTCGCCCGCTCGACGAAGATGCTCTCCGGATGCTGGTCCAGGAGGCGCCGCAGGGCTGCGGCCGCGACGGCCCGCTTGCCGGCCTTGCGGTTCGCCCCGGCCAGGTGCCAGAGCGCATAATCCACCAGCAGGGGGTAGGTGGCGGCCGCCCGCTCGAGCCGGGGGATGGCCTCGTCGCCCTGCCCCTGCCGCAGCAGGAGGACCCCCAGGAGGAGGTCAGCCTGCCGTCGCACGGTGGAGGGAACGCTGCCGGCCTCCAGCCCCTGGAGCGCGGAAACGGCAGGAGCCAAGTTCCCCGCCGCCACGTCCCGGGCTGCGGCGGCCAGGACCGCCTCGGGCGAGGGCGCCGCCGCCGACACCGCCGGCGGGGTGGGCAGGGTCACCAGCACCAGGCCGGCCATCAGCCACCTACGCATCCTGGTTCTCATCTGGGCTCTCATCCCGGATCCGTCGGCGCGCACGCCGGCGGTCGTACCCCTTCTCGCCCTTCGGGGTGGAGTGTGGGCGCGCCACGGGGCGGATGGCCCAGGTGCGGCGTCGTGTGGGTCGCAGCACCTTGGGACGCTGGCGGGGCGCCATTGAGCCGCCGACCCCTCTCAGGCCTCGCCGGCCAGGCGCGGAAGGCTCACGTCGTAGGGGGCGCGGGCCACCCCGCGCTCGGTGATGATGGCGTCCACGAAACTCGCGGGCGTGACGTCGAAGGCGGGGTTGGCCACGCGGATCCCGGCCGGCGCCACCCGACGCCCGCCGATGTGGGTCACCTCGTCCGGTGCCCGCTCCTCGATCGGGATCTGGGAGCCGTCAGTCAGATTGAGGTCCAGCGTCGAGATCGGCGCCGCCACGTAGAATGGGATGCCGTGGGCGCGGGCCAGGAGGGCCACACTGTAGGTGCCGATCTTGTTGGCGACGTCCCCATTTCGCGCGATCCGGTCGGCGCCAACCACCACAACATCCACCTGGCCGCGGGCCATGAAGTGGCCAGCCATGTTGTCGGTGATGAGCGTCGCGGGGATGCCGGCCCGCTGGAGCTCCCACGCCGTCAGCCGCGCCCCCTGCAAGAGCGGCCGGGTCTCGTCCACCCACACCATGATCCGCTTGCCCGCCTCGGCCGCGGCACGGATGACGCCCACCGCCGTCCCGTACCCTGCCGTGGCCAGCCCCCCGGCATTGCAGTGCGTGAGGACGCGGGCCTGCTCGGGGAGCAGGCCCTGCCCGTGCTGGCCCATGGCGCGATTGATCCGGATGTCCTCCGCTTGCATCGCCCGGGCCTCGGCCACCAGTGCCGCCTTGATCTCCACGAGCGGCAGGTCCCGCGCCTTCCGCGCCAGGTGGAGCAGCCGCCGGACGCCCCAGGCCAGGTTCACCGCCGTGGGCCGGGTCCGCATGAGGAGCGACCCCATCGCCTCCAGGGCCGCGAAGAACTCGGTGAAGAGCGACCCCATCCCTTCCAGCGCCGCGAAGAACGCGTTGAAGTTTTCCGCCTGGATCGTCTGGGCGCCCAGGGCCAGCCCCATGGCCGCCGTGACCCCGATGGCCGGCGCCCCCCGGACGCGCATCGTCCGGATGGCGTCCGCCACCTCCTCGATGGTCCGGCACTCGATATAGACCTCCTCGGTGGGCAGCCGGGTCTGGTCAATCAGCCGGACGGTCCCGTGGGGCGTCCAGGTTACCGTAACGAAATCGTCAGCCATTCCACCCCCCCGAGCAGACGACAGCAAGTTAAATTAGCGTAACATGATCCCCCGGTCGTGCAAACTGAAAACTGCCTTGTGAGAGTCAAAAGGAGCCACTTCCGGACGCGGGGATCGAAAACGAACGGGATTCGGCGGGCCCTGAGGCCTCACTTACGCTGCGTCGCCTCCGGCCGCACCAGGGAGGCCACCCGGCGACTGTTGCCGAATGGATAGGCACATGTGTCTCGGTCACGCGCTCTCTACCCGGTTGGGGAGGGACCAAAGGGGGACCAAAGAGGCATCCTAGAATCGGCTCTCAGCCCCGAACCTGATCGCAGGCCGAACCAAGCCTCATCGCGGAATTGTCTAGCTTTCAGGGATTCGCCAAGTTGCTTGGACACAGTCAGGAAACTTGGAGGTACTGCGGCAAACACGGCAAAATGGGCAAGGCTCCGTTGGCAGAACTGGGCTGTCCTACGACTACCAAGACCTGGTAGCGCTAATAAAGTCCGCCAGGTCCATCAAACGCGCTAGTCTCCCATCCAGCCCACACACTTCTACGACCGCGGCTTTGTGTACGTGAACAACGCCGTCCACACAGGAGTCCGCCAGCATCTTGTTTAACCGGGAGGCGTCGTATTCATTGGTCAGCACGTAGTAGAGTAGGCGATCGCGAACCTGGCGGTAGATTCTGTCATAAGCAGCCTTATAAACAGGACACTCGTTCGTGATATCGTTCAACCGGTCATGACGCACGCTCCACTTGGCCGAGATGATCAGCCTTGGGATGTCATTCCGCCTGCCAAGCACGTCAATGCGAGGAGTACTGCTGCGCCCGGGAAACGTAATGCTCGGAAAGATGTGATCGGCTTTAACTTCAGTTTCATACGAAACTGCCGCAGAGCCGAAGGTCTCAAGGATATGTTTGACCAAACCTGGGAATGCGATGCCCAAGGTATTCTGCCGTTGCATCCCATCGTAAT
Organism: Candidatus Methylomirabilota bacterium; assembly: GCA_016208645.1. Classification (GTDB taxonomy): domain Bacteria; phylum Methylomirabilota; class Methylomirabilia; order Methylomirabilales; family 2-02-FULL-66-22; genus 2-02-FULL-66-22. Next base: position 4,056 of record JACQXP010000023.1, read on the forward strand.
CAGGCAGCTTCATCAACAAGTCGGTCTTGCTTGGTACGCTGCCGGCTGCACACCGTAACTGCGCCGCCAAGTACAAGCTTAGCGCCTGCGCCCGTCTCTGCCACGCGTTCGGTTTGGTCCAGCGCCGTTTTTTCGCAGCCGAAGCAGGGCGTAATTTATCGGCGTCAATGATATGGGGTAGGTCGGTGAATCCAAGCCACTTAACTGACTCGTACCATAGGAGCGTCTGATAGACACCCGACCAGGCATTTGTTGCGTTCAATTCCGATGGGTACTCTGCGCTGTTGAAAATCCGAATGGCATCATCGATGGTCTGCTCACGGGTCGGCACGCGATCCTGCTCCGGGACTTCAGGGCTTCAGAAGACCGATCACGTATTCCTCATGCATCCGCTGCTCTATCATCGAGTCAGTCTTCCTCCCAAACCGGGCGGGCATCATTCGCTTATTTCGGTCCAGGATGCGCCGTACCACCCCTATTACATTGAAACCCAGCTCTGCGGCGATGTCAGCAAGGCAATGGTGTGTTTGAACGTCGATCCCTCGCATCACGGACGTCCCAACAACAACGATCGCGGCCGAGTCGCTCCGGAGCACGCGGTACATTTCCTTGAATACGGCCCTCATCTCGACAAAATACTTGCGTAGAATCGCGGCCTTACTCGCATCGGACTCCGTCAATTGGCGAATGACCCTTTCCGGCTTGGATGGTAGACGCACATATTCGGCGCTGCCGACGCGTTCGGAGCCGATATACCGGGCGCGCAGCTCTGACAAATCCACTACGGATTCCCCCAGCCACGCTAGTGAGAACTTGTGTGCGCGCATGTAATCGATGGCATTGGCGTAGGGCGGTGAAGTGACGATAAGGTCGATAACCCCATCTGCGAACGGCATGGACCGGGCATCACCGGCCAGTGGGGCCGCTATCACGCCGTTCGTCTTGAGTTCCGCGATGCTGCCAAGATTCCTTCTCAGCCGGAGCGAGAATTGCTCAAGTGCGTTCTTGGGGATTTTACTTTCGACCAGGTGGGGACGACTGTGGGCCAAATCCCGTGCACGCGAAACTCCACCTGACTTGGTGACGATGATGGACGAGAAGGTCAATTCCAGAAAACGACGCGCCGGTGTATCAGCAACTTCCTCGATGGCAAGTGCCAATGCCGTGAGTTCGCGTTGCGTTTTCGGCAAAAACCAGTAGTCAATGAAAGCCTTCGTCCGCTCATCAAAGCGCTGAGCGAGATTCTGTTCAATTGCCTTTCCTTTGGCCAACAGAGCGTGGGCCCTCGAGATAACCTTGTATCCAGCGGCTCCCAGGCTGTCTGCGCGTAGTGGCATTGTCTTTACACGACCCAAGCGCAGCGCCAGCGGGTCAATATCCAGACCAATCCCTCTCCGGTCCTCAAGCACCGCCTCAACCACAGCCGTCCCCGATCCCATCATCGGGTCAAGGACAACGTCGCCCGGGTTGGTTAGACCACGGATGAAGGCTCGTGGCAACTGGGGCGGGAATTTTGCCGCAAATGCGTGGAGATCATGTGAGGCATAGCCACTATCCTCACCGTGAAAATTCAGCTCCCCGCTCAATAAGGTAGCAAGCCTCTCACGTTTGCTGAGTTCTCGCTGAACACGCAGTAAGACGTCGGGCGAAGGAGGTGGCGAGCCATTGAACGCCCAGAGGCGGAGTTGCTCTCTTAGAGGCTGATGCGGATCAACGCTGGTCGAATATCCGGACAGCACGTTTTGCGCTTCCTACGGCGGGGAAGATGAGCGTAGCCGTTTACCACGCCCACCAGCGGTCCACATCGTGCCCGGCTTATAACGAAATGTGGGGGCTCCCTGGGAGACGACCACTAAACAAAGGGCCACCTTGTGTTTGGTGGTACTATAGCCTGCCTGCCCCTGCCTCAGTCAAGGGAAAAATTCTTGACAGGAATCTCCCGGGGATGGTACACATCGCGAACCTTTGGAGCCAGAGGGACCCAGAATGCGTGTCAACCGGACGACCAGTTATTACTTTTGGTTTAGCTTTCTGGGCGTCTGCCCTCTCGGCTTGAGGCGTCGGATGAGCTAGACCACATCCCATCCAACCACCAAGGGCCACGGGGCAGATGAGGCTCCGTGGCCCTTTCGTTTTTCCGGGCGCGGGGCCGCCCGGCCCGTTCCGCGGAAGGAGGCGGAGGGACATGATCATCGTCATGAAAGGCACAGCCACGGAAGCGGACCTCCAGCGCGTGATCCAGACCGTGGAGGAACTGGGCTATCAGCCCCACGTCATCCGGGGCACGCAGCGGAGCATCATCGGCGCGATCGGCGACGAGCGGGGCAAGGCCCGCCTCCAGTCCCTGGAGGCGATGGCGGGCGTGGAGAGCGTCGTCCCCATCCTGCAGCCGTTCAAGCTGGCCAGCCGCGAGTTCAAGCCGACCCGGACCGTGGTCAAGGTCCGGGACGTGGAGATCGGCGGCGACCGCCTGGTGGTCATGGCCGGCCCCTGCTCCGTGGAGAGCGAGGACCAGATCCTGGAGACGGCCAAGGCGGTCAAGGAGGCCGGGGCCACCATCCTGCGCGGCGGGGCCTTCAAGCCGCGGACGTCTCCCTACGCCTTCCAGGGACTGGGCGAAGAGGGCCTGCGCCTGCTGGCGGCGGCCCGGGAGGAGACGGGGCTGGCCATCGTCACCGAGGTGCTGAAGCCCGAGGACGTGGACCTGGTGGCCGAGACCGCCGACATGATCCAGATCGGGGCCCGGAACGTACAGAACTTCGCGCTGCTGAAGCGGGTGGGCGAGGTGGGCAAGCCGGTCCTCCTGAAGCGGGGCATGGCCACCACCATCCAGGAGTTCCTCATGGCCGCCGAGTACGTGCTCTCGGAGGGCGACTACAGCGTGGTCCTCTGCGAGCGGGGCATCCGGACCTTCGAGACCGCCACCCGCTTCACCCTGGATCTCAATGCGGTCCCGGTCCTCAAGAAGC
>JACQXP010000024.1 GCA_016208645.1 Candidatus Methylomirabilota bacterium
GGGCGGCCCGGCGATGTGGAGGTCGCTCCGGTCCAGGAGCGGCCCGGAGATCCGGGCGAGGTAGCGCTGGATCTGGAGCGGCGTGCACGAGCACTCCTTGGTGGGGTCCGTGGCGTAGCCGCAGGGGCAGGGGTTCATGGCGGCGGCCAGCATGAAGCGGGCCGGGTAGGTCAGGGACGACAGGGCCCGCGCGATGGTGACCTGGCCGTCCTCCAGCGGCTGCCGCAGGACCTCCAGGACGTGCCGCTTGAACTCGGGCAGCTCGTCCAGGAACAGCACCCCGTGGTGCGCCAGGCTCACCTCCCCCGGCCGCGGGATGTTGCCCCCGCCGACGAGACCGGCGTCGGAGATCGTATGGTGCGGCGCCCGGAAGGGCCGGGTGGCCAGGAGCGCCAGCCGCGGCGGCAGGAGGCCGCAGATCGAGTGCACCTTGGTGGTGGAGATGGCCTCCTCCAGGGACAGGTTCGGCAGGATGGTGGGCAGGCGCCGGGCCAGCATGGTCTTGCCCGACCCCGGCGGTCCGATCAGCAGGATGTTGTGCCCGCCCGCGGCCGCCACCTCCAGGGCCCGCTTGGCGTGTTCCTGCCCCTTCACGTCGGTGAAGTCCACGGGGTAGTCCGCCGACTCGGCGAAGGCCGCCTCCAGGTCCACCCGGGTGGGGGAGAGCTGCTGCTCCCCGTTCAGGACGGCCACGGCCTGCTGGAGGCTCTGGATGCCATAGACGGTGAGGCCGTCCACCACCGCGGCCTCGGGCGCGTTCTCGATGGGGACCAGCACCCCATCCAGTTGCGCCTCCTTGGCCGCCACCGCCATGCACAGGGCCCCGCGGACCGACCGGACCCCCCCGTCCAGCGACAGCTCCCCCAGGATGACCAGCCGGTCCAGCCGATCGGGGCGGACCATCTCCAGGGCGGCCAGGATCCCCACGGCCGTCGGCAGGTCAAAGGCGGCGCCCTCTTTCTTGATGTCGGCCGGGGCCAGATTGACCGTGATGCGCTTGGCGGGGAACTCGAACCCGGAGTTCTTGATGGCCGCCTTCACCCGGTCGCGGCTTTCTTTGACCGCGACATCCGGGAGGCCGACCGTGTTGAAGGTGGGCAGACCGAGGGCGATGTCCACCTCGACGTCCACCAGGTAGGCATCCACCCCGAGGACCGCACTGCTGAGGACCTTGGCCAGCATGGAACCCCTCCGGGGGGTATGGGCGAGGGGATTCGCGAGGGGAATGGGGAGTCTGTTAACACGGCGGACCCGCCGCGTCAATCGAAAAGCTTGCTTGACAAGAAACGCCGCCCCCCCCTGTTCCTCACCCCGCTCCGCGAGGTGCGGCGCAAGAAAGGCCCCCAGGGACAGCTTGGCGACTTGGCGGTTAGGAGTTTCGGACCAGGACTAGAACGGGCGGGCGATGATGGAGAAGAGGGAGACGATGCGGTCGGTCGTGTCGCGCAGGCGCAGGGAGAGGGTGCGGCAGAGGGCCCAGAGGATTTTCCTGGCGATGACCGGATCCTCGTGCAGGAGGTTCAGGAAGGCCTGCTTCTCGACGAAGAGTACCCGGCACTCCTGGTGGGCGATGGCCGTGGCGGACCGGGGGAATCCATCGATCAGCGCCATCTCCCCCACGCAGGTGCCCCGCTCCATGAAGGCCATGGCCTCTTCCTTGGCCCCGGGCACGACCTTGCTGACGCGGATTGACCCGTCCACGACGATATACAGGGCCTCACCCGGATCCCCCTCGGTGAACAGGACCGCGTCCTTGGGGTAGGTCACCAGCCGGCCGAGGGTGATGATCCGGCCCAACTCCTCCTGGGTCAGCTCGCGAAAGAAGGGAACGCCGGCCAGGAGATCGTGCAGCGTGGTCGCTGTGGTTTCCGGCGCCATCACCAGACTCCCACGCCCTCGGCGGGGAAGGCATCCTGCACCCATTCGATGCGGGGGCCCCCACCCTCCTCGGGGAATGTCACGGCCAGGACGTCAAACCGGCAGGCCACCTCCGGCGTCCGCCGCTCGGCCAGGTACCACTGTGCCGCCCGAACGATCTGGTGCTGCTTCTGGCGGTGCACCGCCAGGTGCGGCGGCCCGAAGGCCCCGGAGGTGCGGGTCTTCACCTCGACGAAGATCAGGGTATCTCCTTCCCGTCCGATGAGGTCAATCTCGCCGGCCGTGCAGGCGAAATTTTCAACCAGGATCCGGACCCCGTGGCGCACCAGGAAGGCCCGCGCGGCCGCTTCCCCCCGGCGCCCCACCACCTGCCGGTGTCCCTTCACCACAGGCACGCCTGACGGACCGCCTCGCCGGCGTATTCCCGCACGCCGGCGAAGGTCCTCCGGTGAATGGGCGACGGCCCATGCCGGGCAATGGCCGCGCGATGGGCGGCCGTTCCGTATCCTTTATGCTGCGCGAACCCGTAGGCGGGGAACCGGGCCGCCCAGTCCTCCATGATGCGGTCCCGGGTCACCTTCGCCAGAATGGACGCGGCCGAGATGACCGGCACCCGCTGGTCCCCATGGACCACGGCACGCACCGGAACCGGCAGGCGTGGGGCGATGCCACCATCCACGAGGACCAGTCGGGGCCGCGACGAAAGCTGGCGGACCGCCTCGGCCATGGCGCGGAGGGTTGCCCGCAGGATGTCGGTGGCATCGATCTCCGACGCCTCCACGGCCGCCACCGCCCAGGCCGTGGCGACGCCGCGGATCGCCTCGGCCAGCCGGGCGCGGACGGCCGGCGTCAGCAGTTTGCTGTCCGCCAGGCCCGGGAGATCCACTGCCGGCGGGAGGATCACCGCGGCCGCCACCACCGGGCCGGCCAGGCTTCCCCGACCCGCCTCGTCCACCCCCGCGGTCTCGCGGCCAGAAGAAGCCCCGACCTCCCAGAGGCCAGGCCCCCACTCCTCCAGTTGCCGCCGTCGGACCGGGCGGGCTGCCCGCCGAGGCCGATCTGCCATGCGAGATCCGCTCATGGGGATGTGCCCGCCCTCCGCCTCTTGGAAGGTGACCGCCCGCCCGGGATGGATGCCACCCGCGATGCGCGGATTACTCCGTGCGGCGCTCCCGGATGCGGGCCGCCTTCCCTTTGAGCTTGCGGAGGTAGTACAGCTTCGCCCGGCGCACCCGGCCCTGCCGCAGGACTTCGATCCGGTCAATGGTCGGCGAGTGCGTGGGGAACGTCCGCTCCACGCCCACGCCGTAGGTGACCTTGCGAACCGTGAAGGTGGCGCTGAGCCCGCTGCCCCGGCGCCGAATGCAGATCCCCTCGAAGGCCTGCAGCCGCTCCTTGTCCCCCTCGACCACCTGCACCTGGACTTTCACCGTGTCGCCGGGCTTGAAGGCCGGCAGGTCCTTCCGCAGGTGTTGTTCCTCGACTGCCTGGATCAATGACATCGCTCGCCCCCTCGTCCGCCCTCGGGGGCGGACCAACTGACAATTCCAAACTGACAATGCAAAACTGGCAACCGATGCGTTTTCACTTTTCAATTGTCGGTTGTCAGTTTTTCATTTTTCATTGATGCCTCGCTCGGCGAGGCATCTTCCTCTTCGACCTCCGCCAGGAGCTCCCGGTCCAGCTCGGACAGGACCGCGCGCGCCAAGAGGTCCGGTCGCCGCTCCAGCGTTCTCCGGATCGCCTCCTTGCGTCGCCACCGGGCGATGGCCTGGTGATCGCCCGACAGCAGGACGGGAGGCACGGCCATGCCCCGGTAGGTCGGCGGCCGGGTGTACTGCGGGTACTCCAGGAGCCCCGTGACAAAGGAATCCGTCTGGGCCGAGGCCGCGTCCCCCAGGACCCCCGGGACCAGCCGCACCACCGCGTCCAGGACCACCAGCGCGGCCAGCTCGCCCCCGGTCAGGACGTAATCCCCGATGGAGAGTTCCAGCGCCCCGAGCCCCCGCGGGATCCGATCGTCGAAGCCCTCGTACCGCCCGCAGAGCAGGATGAGATGGGCCTCGCGGGCCAGCTCGCCGGCGATCTCCTGCGTGAACGGGATGCCCTGGGGCGACAGGACGATCACCCGGCTCTCCGGCCCCCGGCAGAGCGCCTCCACGGACTCGAAGGCCGGCTCCGGCTTCAGCACCATGCCGGCCCCGCCGCCGTAGGGCATGTCATCCACCACGTGATGCCGGTCGTGGGTCCAGGACCGGAGGTCGTGGACCCGGATCTCCACCAGGCTCGCGTCCTGCGCCCGCCGAAGGATGCTCTCCTGCAGGGGGCCCTGGAAGATCCCCGGAAACAGCGTCAGGACGTCAAATCGCTTCAGCGCTCTCTTCGCCTCCCGTGAGCAGGGCCGCCACGTCCACCCCGGGTTCGATCTCGATCCGTCCTGCCGCCGGGTCAATCCGGCGAACGTGCGCCCGGGTGGCGGGCAGCATCCATTCCCCGGCCGGCCCCCGGACCACGTACACGTCGTGGGCCGGCGTCTCCAGGATCTCGCGGACGGTCCCGAGGGGCCGATCCCCGTGGACGACCATGAGCCCCAGGATGTCGTAGTGGTAGAAGGCGCCCTCCGGGGGGGCCGGGGCCTCGGCCCGCAGGATCGCCACCTCGTATCCCACCAGCCCCGCGGCCGCCTCGGGCGTCTCCACGCCGTGGAGCTTGAGCACCACGGCCCGGTCCCCCTCGCGGCCGCTCTCCAGCATGAAGGGCTTGAATGGACCCGCGGTCGGGCCCAGCCACAGGCGGCGCAGCATCCGGAACGGGGCCCACGAATCGGCGAAGCAGGCCACCTTCACCTCGCCGCGAAGCCCGTGGGACTTGATCACGCGGCCCAGGATCAGATAGCCCGGCTGTGCCATCCGTGACTCTTCCGCTTGGCCGCCCCGACGCGGGAGAGCGTCTGCGCCAGGGTGCCTCCTGCCGCGGTCGGCTCTGGCAGGTTACGAGGTCGCCGGCGGCTTGGCGCGAAGCTCGGCAAACCGGCGCATGACCCCCGCCTTGCTCAAGAGCTGCCGGACGGTATCGGTGGGCTGAGCGCCCCGCTGGAGCCAGCCAAGGGCCTTGTCCGCATCAATCGCGAGTCCGATGGGGTGCTTCAGGGGATCGTACGTCCCCAGGCTTTCGAGGAACCGCCCGTCCCGTGCCGCACGCGAATCGGCCACCACCAGGCGGTAAAAGGGCGTCTGCTTGGTGCCCATGCGCCGCAACCTGATCTTGACTGCCATAGAACCTCCCGTGGGATCGTCCGCCGTCCCGCGACGCTCGAGGGTCGCGCGAGAGGCGATACCGGTTAACGCAGGGGAAAGGGCATCTGGCGGGGCAGGCGCCCGCCCTTGCCCGCCTGCATGAGCTGCCGCATCATCTTCTGCATGTCCGCGAACTGCTTCAGGAGCCGGTTGACGTCCGCCACGCTGGTGCCGGATCCGGCCGCGATCCGCTTGCGCCGGCTGCCGTTCAGGATCTCGGGCCGCTGCCGCTCGCCAGGCGTCATGGAATCAATGATGGCCTCCACCCGTTTCAGCTCGCCTTCCTGCGCGGTGCTGTCCGGCAGCCCCTTGAGCCGCGAGAGCCCGGGGATCATGCCCACCAGTTGCTCCAGGGGACCCATCCCGCGGATCTGCCGGAGCTGGTCCCGGAAATCCTCCAGGCTGAAGGTCTGCGCCTTCAGCTTCTTCTGAAGGGTGGCCGCCTGCTTGGCGTCAAAGGTCTGCTCGGCCCGCTCCACCAGGCTCAGGACATCGCCCATCCCCAGGATGCGCGAGGCCATGCGGTCCGGGTGGAATACCTCCAGCGCGTCCAGCTTCTCCCCGACGCCGATGAACTTGATCGGGGTCCCCGTGACCGCCCGGATGGAGAGGGCCGCGCCGCCCCGGGTGTCCCCGTCCAGCTTGGTCAGGATGGTGCCGGTCAGCTCCAGCGCCTGGTGGAAACTGCTGGCGGAGTTGACCGCGTCCTGGCCCGTCATGGCGTCCACCACCATCAGGACCTCGGTGGGCTTCACCTCGGCCTTGATGGCGCGAAGCTCGTCCATCAGGGGCTCGTC
>JACQXP010000101.1 GCA_016208645.1 Candidatus Methylomirabilota bacterium
CCTGGAAGGGAAGGTCGTCGCGTCCGCCTTCCAGGGAGCCGCCATCCAGTACGAGGTCGAGGTCGGCGACACGTTGCTGCGGGCCAGCGTGACGAACCCGAAGGGGAAGCGTCTCTTCCCGCGGGGCGATCTGGTGGCGGGGCGGTTCGGGCCGGAGGACGTCGGGATCGTTCCGGAGGAGCCGAGAGCCGAGAGCCGAGAGCCGAGTGTCGTACGTTCGGGTCAGGACTGAGGAATGTCCAGGTTCATCCTGGTGCGACACGGGGAATCCGTCTGGAACACGGAGCGGCGGATCCAGGGCAGCCTGGACCCGGAACTGAGCCCGCGCGGCCGGCGGCAGACCGATCTGCTCGTCCTGCACCTCAAGGCCCACCTGTCGGATGCGGTCGCGGCCATCTACGCCAGCCCGCTCCGGCGGGCGGCCCAGACGGCGGAGCAGATCGCCGCCACGTACACCCTGCCGGTGATCCGGGAGCCTGATCTTCGCGAGATGTCCCTGGGGAAGTGGGAGGGAATGACGGTGGCGGAGATCCAGGCGGCGAGCCCCGGCCGCTATGAGCAGTGGCTGGAGGACCCCCTGACCTTTCCGGCCCCCGGCGGCGAGGACCTCCGGGCGTTCGAGCGTCGGGTGGTGGGGGCGCTCCAGCGGATGCAGGCGGCCCACCCCGGGGCGGACCTGATCGTGGTCTCCCACGGCGGGGTGATCAAGATGCTGCTCTGCTTCGCCCTGGGCCTGGACGTCCGCTTCCTGTTCCGGCTCAAGCAGGACAACACGGCCGTCAGCCAGGTCGAGCTGGATGGGCGCCTCCGCCGCGTCCTCCTGCTCAACGACACCTGCCACCTGAACGCCGGCGGGGGTGGTGTGGCCGCCCGGGACGTCCTCACCGATGCCGCGGAGGTTATGGACCCCGCGTTCTGACCTGACGACTCTCCACTGGAGCGATGCACTGCCATGGACCTGAGATCTCTTCGCGCGTTCATCTTCGACCTGGACGGCTGCGTGTACACGGGCAACACGCTCGTCCCGGGTGTCCAAGCGTTCCTGCAAGAGCTGCGAGAGAAGGACCGGCGGATACTCTTTCTGACGAACAACTCGCGCGAGGCCGGTGAGGAACTCCAGGCCAAGCTGGCACGGCTGGGGATCCTTGCGACGCGGGAGGAGGTCCTGTCGGCGGTGGAGATCGTCGGACCGCTCATCCGGGACCGGTACGGCCCATCGCCCATCCTGGTGATCGGGGGTGAGACGCTCCGCCGCCTGCTGGCCGAGGCGGGGCATTCCCTGGTGCCGTTGGAGGCATATCGCGAGGCCCGGGTCGTGGTGCTGGGCCACGACTTCGACTTCGACTACCGGAAGCTGACCGCGGCCGCGCGGGCCGTGGCAGGCGGGGCCGCCTTCCTGGCGGTGAACGTGGACCCGCGGCTGCCGGTGGAGGACGGCGAGTTCTACCCCGGGTGCGGCACCCTGGCCGAGGCGGTGGCGGCCGCGGCCGGGGTGAAACCCGAGGTGGTGGGGAAGCCCATGCCCCACATCTTCCGCGCCGCGTTGGCGCGGCTGGGGGGGGTGCCGGCGGACGAGGCGGCCATGGTCGGCGACAGCCTCGCTTCCGACGTGCGGGGGGCCCAGGCGCTGGGCCTCAAGACCATCTGGCTTGCGCCGCCGGGCGCCGCGGCGGGCGAGGTGCAGCCGGATCTGATAATCCACCACTTCGCAGAGCTTCAGGGTCGGCTCTGACATCGCGCGTTCCGTGACGGAATCTGCTGTCGCTGTCCCTGTGGCTGTCGTCTTTGCGGGGCTGTGAGGACTTCCGGTTGCGCCCCGCGGGCCCCTGTGCTACGGTGCCGCTCGTTGTCCGGCAGGGAGGCCAGGAGCCGGGGGACACCTCGGAGGGTTCGGGACGCAGGGGTGCGGCGGCCCGATCCTGGCCCACACGGACGGCGAGAAGGAGACCAGAGAAAGGAGGATGGGATGCGAAAGATGCTGGTGCTTGTCCTGGGTATCGCGCTCCTGACCACAGGCTGCTACACCCTGAACTACAGCAGCTCGGCCTCCTCCAAGCCGGTGTCTTTCACCGGCGAGGTCAAGGGCCAGCGCACGCACTTCAGCGAGGAGAAGTGGATCTGGTACGCGATCTGGGGATTGGTTCCCATCTCGGACAATGACATCGAAAAGAGCCTGGTGGAGCCACGCACTGCTGGGGGAGCGGTACAGAACCTGCCCACGAAGAGCGAGGTCACGCCCCTCAACTGGCTGGTCAACATCTTCACGGGGCTCGTGACCATCGTGGCCCAGACCGTCACGGTGGAAGGAGACGTCGTCCGCTAGATACACGGGAGCCGCCGGATCGCGCCCGGGTTGTCCCCTCGAGAGGGGGTGGCCCGGGCGTTTTGTTTGGGGGCCGGGGGTCGGGGACCGGACCCCCGTTACCCGTTGACCTGTTTGCAGGTTGGAACGTTTCAACGTTTTAACCTGCGAACCTGCCAACGTGGAATGTGACGGCTGATAGCTGACGGCTGCGTTCAGTACATGAACCGCCGCATGTGGATATTCAGGAGCAGGGGGAGGGGGATGCCCACGACCGGCATCATGCCCACCACCATGGCGATGTTGATGAGGACCTGGATGGCCAGCATGGCCGAGACGCCGGCCGCCAGCAGGGCCGCGAACAGATCGGTGCAGTCCCGGGCGATCTGGAAGCCCTTGGTGATGAGATAGAAGTATGCCAGGAGGACCGCCAGGGATCCCAGGAAGCCCCACTGCTCCGACAGGACCGCGAAGATGAAGTCGGTGTGATTCAAGGGCAAGAAGTTCAACTGGCTCTGGCTGGCCGCCAGCCAGCCCTTGCCGAAGGCTCCGCCGGAGCCGACCGCGATCTTGGACTGGGCGATGTGGTAGCCGGCGCCGAGCGGGTCCAGGTCAGGGTTCAGGAAGACCAGGATGCGACGGCGCTGGTACTCCTTCAGGGCCATCCACAAGAGCGGGGCCAGGACGCCTCCGCCGACGACGAACGGCACGAGACGCCGCCAGTTCAGGCCGAGCAAAAGCATCAGGCTGAGCGCGATGAAGAGGAGCAGCAGGGCGGGCGAGGAACAGGACGAGGCCCAGCTTGGCGAACTCTGACGGCTGGAAGGCGAAGCCGGCGACGCGGATCCAGCGCTGCGCGCCCAGCCCGGCCTTGCCCATGACGAGGACCAGCACGAGCAGGATCCCGCTCAGGGCGAAGACCACGTAGGCGAAGCGGGCCAGTGTCCGATAGCTCACCAGGCAGGCGGCGACCAGGGCGACGAGCCCCACCCCCACCCAGGTCATCTGGCGCAGGTACAGGGTCTTCCGGAAGGTGGAACCGGCCAGGGTGTTGGCGCTGTAGATGGTGAGGATGCCCACCAGCGCCATCCCCAGGATCGTGGCGGCGAAGCTCCAGTCGAAGTGGGTGGCCAATCGTCGGTCGAACATCTCTTCCCGTATCGCCCCTCACCCGTCCCTCTCCCCCAGGGGGGAGAGGCGAAGGTGAGGGGGAAAGTCAGTCGCCGATCTCCGGCTCTTTGGCCTCGGCGGTTCCCGTGCGGGCGAAGGGCTGGCGGGCCGCAAAGGCGGCCTCGTACACCGCCTTGGCGACCGGAGCCGCCACCAGCCCGCCGAATCCCCCGTTCTCCACCAGGACCACCACGGCGATCTGGGGGTTGTCCACGGGGGCGAAGGATACGAACCAGCCGTGGTCCTTGAGGTCGGGCTGGCCCTTGCCCTCGCCCTTCCGCACCACCTGGGCCGTCCCTGTCTTGCCCGCGATGGGAATGCCGGACACCTTGGCGCGGGCCCCCGTGCCCTCGTTCACCACCCCCAGCATGGCCTGGCGGACGAAGGCTAACGTCTCCGGCTTGATGGAGACCTGGCGGATGGCCTCCGGATCGTATTCGTCCAGGGTCTCTCCGGAGAGGGCCGCGATCTTCTTCACCACCCATGGGCGATAGATCGTGCCGCCGTTCGCAATGGCCGAGACCATGACCAAAAGCTGCATGGGCGAGGTCACCACTAGCCCCTGGCCGATGCTGGCAACCACGGTGTTGCCGGCGGACCAGCCCGGCTGGCCCCGGCGCCTGGGCTGCGGGTTGGGGAGGTTCCCTCGCGCCTCGTCGCCCAGCCCGAGTCCCGGCGGTTCCCCCAGGCCGAAGGCCCGCGAGACCCGCACCATCTCTTCGATGCCGACCTTCAGGCCGGCCTGGTAGAAGTAGACGTTGCACGAGTTGACGATGGCGCCACGCAGGTCCAGGGTGCCGTGGCCCCCCTTCTTCCAGTCGTCGAATTTTGCGTTCCCCAGGTAGAAGTAGCCCGGGCAGTTGAACTTCGTCTCGGGTGTCAACGCCCCGCTCTCCAGGCCGGCGATGGCCACCATCAGTTTGTAGATGGAGCCCGGGGGGTACTGAGCCTGGAAGGCGCGGTTCTGGAGCGGATGGGTGGCGTCGGTCGCGATCTGCTGCCACTCGTCCCCACTGATCCGCTGGGCGAAGAGGTTCGGGTCGTAGGACGGGCGACTCACCATGGCCAGGATCTCGCCCGTGGTCGGATTCATGGCGACCACGGTTCCCCGCTTCCCGGCGAAGGCCGCCTCGGCCGCGTCCTGGATGCGCTTGTCAATGGTCAGGTAGATGTTGGAGCCGGAGCGCGGCTCGATGCGGCTGACCAGGCGCAGGGCGCGACCCCGCGCGTCCACCTCGACCTGCTCGCCCCCGTCGATGCCCCGGATGAAGGCGTCGAAGCGCCGCTCCACGCCGGCCTGGCCCAGGTTCTCCCCCGGGCGGAAGTCCTGGAACTCCTCGCGGGAGAGCTGGGCCTGGTTCACCTCGCTGACATAGCCCAGAAGGTTGGCCGCGCTCCCGCCGCTGGGGTAGGCGCGGACGGGGCGGACGCGGAGGCTGACCCCCGGCAGGTCCAGCTTCCGCTCCTCCACGGCCACCATCGTGCGCTCGTCCAGGTCCTTGCGGAGGAGCAGGGGCTGGTAGGGTCGCTCGCGTCCCTCCTGGAGTCGCGCCTCGACCTCCTCCCTCGACACCCCCAGGATCTCGGCCAGAGCGGCCGCGACCTCGGCCGGGCTGGTCACGTCCTCGGGCGTCACAAACAGATCGAAGGTGGGCCGATTCTCCACCAGGATCTCGCCGTGGCGGTCCAGAATGAAGCCGCGGGGGGCCTCGATCGGCCGCACCCGCAGCCGGTTGGTGGTGGAGAGAGCGAAGTACCGGTCCCCCTCCAGAATCTGGAGGAACCAGAGGCGCAGCAGGAGCGCCAGGAATCCGATCCCGATGCACAGGACGGCCGTTCGGATGCGGGAGGAGAGGGCTTGGGCCGGCGGCGGGGAGAGGGGATCGATGCTCATCCCGGATTCAGGCCGCGCGGGCGAGGACGGCCCGGAACTGCGGCAGCCAGACGATCAGCAGGCCGACCGCCGCCGTATACAGCGCCTCGGGCGCGATCACCCAGAGCAGGGCGGGAAAGAGCGGCGGGGGTCCCAGGAAGAACGTCAGGAGGGCCAGCGTGATGCCCCCGGCGGCGGCGGTGCCCCCCAGGAGGAGCCAGAAGAGGGCCAGGGGCTTGTCGGTGTACATGTCGTGGCTGAGGCGCGCCGCCAGGAATCCCATGAGGCTGTCGGTGAACGCCCGGAGCCCCAGGGGCGATCCGGAGAGCGCGTCCTGGAACAGGCCGACCATGAAACCCAGAAGCGTCGCCGCTTCCGGGCTCACGCGCTGACTGACGAGGAAGACCAGGAGGAGGAAGAGGTCGGGTCGAATACCACCCAGGCTGAGCGGGCCGAGCAGGACCGCCTGGGCCAGGACGCAGGCAAGGAGGCCGGGAAGGAACCACCTCATGGCCGCCGGCCGTTGCCGGCCTCGAAGCCGGCGCCAGCCCCAAGGCTGGTACCGGCCTCACGGCCGGCGTTTGCCTCCAGAGTCGTCAGGATCAGAACCTCTTCCAGCCGGCTCAGATCCACCGCGGGCTGCAGCGTCGCCTCCTGGAACAGGGCGCCACTCCGCCGTTCCACCGCGGTGATCCGGCCGATGGGGATGCCCTTGGGAAACACGCCGCCCATGCCCGAGGTGACCACCTGGTCGCCCCCCACCACGTCGGCCATGAGCGGGAGGTACCGGACCCGCGCCCCCGCGCCCAGATTCCCCGAGACGATGCCGGTGACGCGCGTCCGCTGGATCAGGCCCCCGACGGCGTTCACCGGATCGGTGAGGAGCTGGACCTTGGCGGAGGTGGGTGTGACCTCGACCACGCGGCCGACCAGCCCGTCCGGGACCACCACCGGCTGGTTGCGCCGCACCCCCTCCAGGCTGCCCCGGTCCAGCAGGACGGTCTTGAACCAGTTGGTGGCGTCCTTGCCGACGACCCGGGCCGTGAGGAATTCGGCCCGGGAGGCCTGGCGCATGGCGAGGAGCGCCTGCAGACGCTGGGTCTCCAGGGCCTGCTCCTCGAGCTGGTCAATGCGCCGCTTCAGGATGGCGGTCTCGCGCTGGAGCCGCGTGTTCTCCTCCTGCAGGCCGCGCAGGTCCACATAGTCGCGCCAGGTGTTGCTGACGCCCCGCACGGTGGCGGCCGTGACCTTGATGAATGGTGAGACGGTGAAGAGGAGGACCTGCCGCGTGAAGGACACCACGGCGGTCTCGTGGCGGACCTGCAGCGTCATGAGGAGGAACGAGACGACGAGGGTCGTGGTGAGGATCGTGGCCCGGCGGTACCGGGCCAGGAGGCGCAAGATCGCGCTCACGAGAACCGCCTCCGCTGTGACGGCCACCCCATTGCGGGGGGAGCCCCGGGCGGCCGGCCGGAGCCGGCTAGGACTCCAGGCAAACGGTCTTCAGCAGGTCCAGCTCGTCCAGGACTTTCCCGGTGCCGAGGACGACGCAGGACAGCGGGTCATCGGCCACCCGCACCTTCAGGTGCGTCTCCAGGGCGATCAGCGTGTCCAGCCCGTGCAGCAGGGAGCCGCCGCCCGCCAGGACGATGCCCTTCTCGGCGATGTCCGCGGCCAGCTCGGGCGGGGTGCGCTCCAGCGCCGTCTTCACTGCATCCACGATGGCGTAGATGGGATCGTGGAGGGACTCGCGGATGTCGCTGTCGTTGATGGTGAGGGTCTTGGGGATGCCGTCCACCAGGTCGCGGCCCTTGATCTCCATCTTGCGGGGCTCGTCGAAGGGATAGGCGGAGCCGATCTGGATCTTGATGTTCTCCGAGGTGCGCTCGCCCACCAGGAGGTTGTACTTCCGCTTCAGGTACTGGGTGATGGCCTCGTCCATCTCGTCGCCGGCGATCCGGACCGACTGGCTGTAGACGATGCCGGAGAGGGAGATCACGGCCACCTCGGTGGTGCCCCCGCCGATATCCACGATCATGCTGCCGCTGGGCTCCTGCACGGGCAGCCCCGCGCCGATGGCGGCGGCCATGGGCTCTTCGATCAGGTAGACCTCGCGGGCGCCGGCCTGCTCGGCGGAATCGCGGATGGCGCGCTTCTCCACCTGGGTGATCCCCGAAGGTACACCGATGATGATGCGGGGCCGCACCAGGGCCTTGCGGTTGTGGATCTTCACGATGAAGGCCCGGATCATCTGCTCCGTCACGTCGAAGTCGGCGATGACCCCGTCCTTCAGCGGGCGGATGGCCACGATGCTGCCGGGGGTGCGCCCCAGCATCTCCTTGGCCTCCTTCCCGACCTTGAGGACCTGGTTGGTGCCCCGCTTGATGGCGACGACCGACGGCTCGCTGAGGATGATCCCCCTGCCCTTGACGTAGATCAGCGTGTTGGCCGTGCCGAGATCCACGGCGAGATCGTTGGAGAACATCCCGAACAGCCAATCGAAGAGCATCGTATCTCCTTTCCGGCCACTGACACGGGGCGGTCGTCGGCCGCACGACGAAATCCCAACGGGTTGAGTCTTTAACATACGGCCTGAGAAAACACAAGGATTTTTGCGATTCCCGGCCCCGGAAAGCCCTTGCCAACGGCGCGCCCGATGCAGTATCGTGGCGGCCGGACCTCGCAGCACACAAGGGATACCGGCATGCTCAAGCGGATGCGGGAAGGCAGCGCGTTCTTCATCAAGGGGGTCATGGTCCTGGTCGTGGTGGCCTTCGTCGGGACCATCTTCGTGGTGTGGGGGGTCAAGTCCACGCCGGGCGACCTGGCCCGGCGGGGCGTGGTGGCCACGGTGGCGGGCACCGAGATCTCGGTTGACGACTACCAGCAGGCCCTCCGCCAGCAGATCGAGGTGTACAAGCAAATCTTCGGGGACAAGTTCGACCAGAAGCTGCTGGAGTCCATGAACCTCAAACAGCAGGTGGTGGAGCTGCTCATCCGCCGGATCCTGGTCCTGCAACATGCAGAGCGGATGGGGATCGGGGTGAGCGCGGAGGAGCTGGCGGAGGAGATCCGGCGGATCCCCGCCTTCGCGGGGAAGGACGGATTCAATCGGCAGCGCTACCTGGACATCCTGCGGGCCAATCGCCTGACCCCGGAACGGTTCGAGGCGGATCTGCGCCGGAGTCTCACGGAGCGGAAGATGGAGGCCCTGATCCGGGGGGCGATTCGGGTGTCAGAGGCCGAGGCCCGGGAAACCTTCCGGCAGATCCACCGCCAGCTCACCGTGGAGGTGGTCCAGCTTCCGGCCGGGGACGAGGGCAAGAAGCTTGCGGACAAAATCACCGTGGCCATCGGGCAGGGCAAGCCCCTGGCCGCGGCCAGCAAGGAGGCGGGGGTCACGACCAGGCAGTTGGGGCCTTTCCCGCTGGACTCCCTTCCCAAGGAGATTCCGGATCCGGATGCCTTCCGGCAGGGGGTGGGATTGTTGAAGCCGGGGGAAACCAGCCCACTCGTCACGGGCCAGAAAGCGTCCTATCTCATCCGGCTGATGACCCAGCAGGACCCCCCAGAGGCGGAGTACGAGAAGGGGGAAGAGGCGTTCCGGGCCCAGTTGCTCTTGCAGAAGCGAGCCGTGGTCTTCGCCGACTGGCTCCGCCAGTTGCGCCAGGCGGCCAAGGTCACGGTGGACCAGGACAGCCTGTGATTCCGACGGCCGCGGGATATGACATCAGGCGGGCCGCTTCCCGGGAAAAGGCTGGCCGCCCTGGCCTGCCGACTTCCCCGGGACCGAGACGGCAGGCCGGACGAGTTTACTGGCCGGGCGGGGATAGATCCGCTCCCACGCCTCGTACTTGGTGATGACCTTGGAGGGGGGTGTCGGCTCCGCCTCCAGCCGGCGGATCCGCTGGAAATCCTGGACCCAGCCCGCCAGGTACATCACCAGCATCCCCGTCAAGACCAGCTTGCCCAGGACCCAGCCCGGGCGGCCCAGCCAGGCCGCCAACGGACGGTTGGCAGCGGGGGAGGCAGCCAGGCTGACCTCTGCCTCCTCGATTGTCATTGTTGTCTCGTAAAGCATGGCCACTACTCTCCTGCCCGTCCAGGCCGGCCTCCAGGACGAAAGCTATATCCGGGTGCCACACCGCCTGGACATTGATTTTCAGCTTCGCTTTCGGATGCCTCACCGGCCCGCGGCGGGGTGACCTGGAAAGCTCAGGCTACACCTCTCGCACGGGCGCCTCTGGCTGGATGAAGGGAATGGATGAAAACGACGCGAACCGGGAAATCGGCGAGGCAGCCGAGCGTGGTCTTTCGAGATTTGCTTTCGGAATCGGGCGGGAGGATACCCGAGGAGTCTATCCGCGTCAACCAAATTCTTGTGGGTGGTTCAACAAATACCCCAAGCAGTTGGGAATTTGCCTGATTTTACTTGGACTTACACAGGGTTGCAGGGGGTCCGGGCCGGAGGCAGTAGCCGACCGGTTCATGGAAGCGTACTATGCCGCCGCCAACCTGGGGGAGGCCCTCCAGTTCGCCGAGGGGTTGGCCGCCAAGAAGATCCAGGACCAACAACTCCTCCTCAAGGGGCTGACGGGTCCCCAGTCCAGCCAGGGCCGGCGGGTCAGCTTCAGCCGGATCGAGAAGACCACGATGGAAGGGAAACTATTTCTCCGGTACGAGGTCCGGATTGACGTCCAGAGCGGAGGCTCTTTCACGCGGAAATCCCTCCTGGCCATGAGGCAGGAACCAAACGGGTGGCGGGTAACTAATTTCAGCGAGACGGACTGAAGCCGGGCCGTGAAGCGTGAAACGTGATCCGTGAAGGGGGGGCCGAGGGGGCGGAGGAAGGGATCCGAGATGCCCCAACAGGCTGCCAGATGACCACCCGAAGCGACACCGATACGTATGAATATCCTCGCCTCCGACCGGTGGAGGCGTTTCCGGCCGTGGTGTCCGGGCAAGAGGTCCTGTGCCTCCGGGATCCCCAGCAGTATTCCGAGGTCGTGGTGTATGTGCCGGCCCAGACCGCCTCGATCCTCGGCCTCTTTGACGGGCAGCACTCCCTGCTGGATATCCAGGAGGCCTTCACCCGGCGCTTCGGCAGCCTGCTCTTCCGGGAGCAACTGCTGCAGGTCATCCAGTCCCTGGATGAGCGCCTCCTGCTGGAGAGTCCTCGCTTCGCCACCCACCGGGCGAAGGTGGAAGACGGCTTCCGCCGGTCCCGATCCCGGAAGGCGATGCTGGCGGGCAAGAGCTACCCGCCGGAGGCGACCGGGCTCCGCCAGCAACTGGAGAGCTACTTCACCGCGGCCGAGGGCCCCGGGGACACGCCGCCCAGTCCCGCTGCAGCGGGACTCTCCGGCCTGGTGGTCCCCCACATCGACTTCGCCCGGGGCGGCCCGTGCTATGCCTGGGGCTACCGCGAGCTGGAGGGGGCGGCGTCTCCCGTGGATCGCTGGGTGATCCTGGGAACGGTCCACGCCCCCATCGCGCGGGCCTTCGCCCTGACCCGCAAGGACTTCGAGACCCCCCTGGGGACGGTGGAGACCGATCAGGAATTCGTGGACCGCCTTCTGGCGTCCGTGGGAGACCAGTACCTGGAGGACGAGCTGGCCCACCGGGGGGAGCATTCCATCGAGTTCCAGGCGGTGTTTCTCCGCCACGTTACGCCGTCCGCGAGTCCGGTGCGGATCGTGCCCATCCTGTGCGGGTCGCTGCACCGGTTCATCGAGGACCGCCGCTCGCCGTCGGAGGAGCGAGACATCGAGGCGTTCCTCGCCGCGGTTCGCGACACGATGGCTGGCCTGGGGGGGCGGAGCCTGGTGCTGGCCAGCGCCGACCTGGCGCATGTGGGGCCGCGGTTCGGCGATCCCCGCCAGATCACGCCGGGCCAGCTTCGCGAGGTGGCCGACGCCGACCGCGAGATGCTGGAGACGATCGAGGCGGGGGATGCCGAGGCCTTCTTCCGGGCCGTCGCCCGCGACGGCGACCGGCGGCGGATCTGCGGCCTGCCGCCCATCTATGCGGCGTTGCGGGTCCTCCCCGGCGCCCAAGGACGGGTGCTGCGCTACCGCCAGTGGCCCGATCCCCAGGGGACGGTGACATTTTCCGCGGTCGCGCTGTACAGGTGACCGTGGGTGGCGTCGCGGACAGCTCGCATCTCCAGACCCGACATCCTGGCGAGCAATGCCGGATCGAATGCCTGACCCTTCGGAACTCACGAATCACGTTTCACGCATCACGGGTTCCCAGTCGCCGCTCCTGCGACTCACCCGCGATCTGGACCGCTGGGGGAGCCTGTTCCTGGAGATCGCCCGGACCAAGGAAATCCCGGCCGTGGAGCAGATCCTGGGCGGCCTGGTGGAGTGGATGGGGAGCGACCTCTTGGACGGCTGGCTGCGGCTGCCGATCCCCCTCTTCGAAGAGGTGAGCGACCTGTCGGAGGAATTGTTCCGGGCGTGCGAGGCGTACCTCGCCTGGATCCGGCAGGCCAGGCACCCGATCCCGGCCGAAGCCCGCCGGCCGCACGAGGAAGTGATCCGGGGCGTGCTGCAGCGGGTCCACGCCCTCGCGGAACGGCCAATTGGCGGGTAGTGGTCAGGGATTGAGAGAGGGCCCATTGGTCATTTGTCATTGGTCATTGGGATTTCAGATTGGGTGGGTATGGACATTCGTGGCTGGATCATGAGGCGGATCTGGTGCGGCGGCCGCAGCGTTCGCTACGTCTTCATCCACCCCACCTGCGGCCACGACGACGTCGAGGCGGGCTACCTGCCGGAGCGTTGGCTGGGGGAAGAGGCACCGCCGGGCGGATAGGGGGGGGAGGGAACCATGCAAGCAGTCTTCGAAAACCGGCGGTCCGGTGGAGAGCGCAGGAGCGGGGAGCGGCGTCGGGGTACCCGTTGCCCTTCTTGCTGCAACGGGTCGCCGGCGGATTCCGCCCGGATACCCAACGGCCAGGACCGCCGGAGCGGCACCGATCGGCGCCGGGCTGCGCGGCGGATCGCCGATGGCGCGGACCTGATTCCCGAGCGATACGATTACCAGTGGCGGAACCGCTGGCCGTGAGGGGCGACCCACCGGCGGGAATGAGAAAACGGGACCCGCTGTCGGGTCCCGTTTACATTCTGGTGGAGCTGAGGGGATTCGAACCCCTGGCCTCGTGACTGCCAGTCACGCGCGCTCCCAACTGCGCCACAGCCCCAGAAAAGCAATGAGCTGAAGGTGCTTCGGGTCCAACCGGAACCGTTCCGCCCCTCAGCTCGGGTGTCTTATACCCAGGCGACGCCCGAATCGTCAAGGAAAAAATCCCCTCGGCAGAGCCGAGACCCGAGCCGGGAGAGCCGAGGGTTATCCTCTGTTCCTCCTTGCCCCTGCGCCCAAGTCCCCCCGTCTCTTTGCTCTCATGGCGCGCCTGCCACTTGACAGGCCGGTGGGGCTGCCGTAAAAAGGTGTCACTCTTCCTGCCGGGGTGGTGAAACTGGTAGACGCACGGGACTCAAAATCCCGCGGAGCTTCGCTCCATGAGGGTTCGATTCCCTCCCCCGGCACCCCAATTGAGCAAAAGTCTCCTCCCGGTCGGATGGTGCAGAAGGTCCCCGCTGACAGCCGCCCCAATGGGACCATACCTCAGCCCCGATCACCTGTTTCCGTCGGGCGCTAAAATCACCCGACTACAACCACCCCAATTCCGTGCTAAGGTGACGTGGTCCGCGCCAGTCGTGACGGTCGCGACACCCAAAAGTTTCAGCCCTTCGTGGGCCCCCGAGCGGATCCAGGGTCAACGTGGCGCCCCCCGGGAGACGGGGGCGGGCTGGAGGAGGTACTCCGCCGGAACCATTCGCAATCGTGCTTGCATATAGTAGAACCTGTGCAATAGTGCCTGCGATGGTCAAGCGGCAGCAATGGATCAAACTGATCGAGAAAGCCTGGACGGAACGGTCCATCGTCTGGCTCTCCGGCGTCCGCCGGGTAGGCAAGACGTGTCTCTGCCAGTCACTGGGGAATATCGAATACTTCGACTGCGAACTTCCCCGGGTCCGCCGGATGATGGAGGACCCTCAGGCGTTCTGGGAGGGCCTCACGCGGCGGCGCGTGGTGCTGGACGAGGTCCACCGCCTGCCGAATCCCTCGGAGCTGCTGAAGATCGCCGCCGACCACTACCCGGCCGTGGGGGTCCTGGCGACCGGCTCGTCTACCCTGGGTGCGTCGGCGCGGTTCCGTGACACCCTGGCCGGGCGGAAGCGAGACGTCCGGCTGACACCCATGACCCTGGCGGACCTCGAGGATTTCCAGGATCCCGACCTGAAGCACCGGTTCCTGCGTGGCGGGCTGCCGCCGTTCTTCCTGGCGAAGACCCTTCCCGAACGGGACTTTCAGGAATGGATGGACGCCTACTGGGCCAAAGACATCCAGGAGTTCTTTCGGCTGGAGCGGCGGAGTGCCTTCCAACGCTTCCTGGAGTTGCTCCTGGCCCAGAGCGGCGGGATGTTCGAGGCCACCGCCTTTGCCCGGCCGTGCGAGATCAGCCGCACGACGGTTGCAAACTACCTGAGCGTTCTGGAGGCGACCCAGGTCGCGCATGTGATCCGCCCCTTCAGCTCCAGGCGGGCCACGGAGATCGTGGCCGCACCGAAGGTCTATGGCTTCGATACGGGGTTCATCTGCTGCTACCGCGGGTGGTCGTCCCTGCGCCCGGATGACCTGGGGCCCCTCTGGGAGCATTTCGTGCTGAACGAAATGCAGGCCGCACTTCAGGGCGAGCCCGTGCACTACTGGCGCGACAAGGCAGGCCATGAGGTGGATTTCATCCTGAAGCGGCGTGGTCGCCCGCCCATCGCAATCGAGTGCAAGTGGTCGGCAGAGGAATTCCACATTCAGAACGTGCGGGCCTTCCGGTACCAGTACCCGGAGGGGGAGAACATCGTCGTGGCGCAGGAGGTGGACCGCCCGTATGCGCGCACTCTGGCTGGTGTGCGGGTCGCGTTCGACAACCTCCGCGGGTTGATCCGCCGCCTGTCTCATCCCGCTCGCGGATGCGGGACTACGTAGCGCGGTTATCGAAGTTGTTGTTTGAACGGTGCCGGATGGGATGGAGGGGCGGCCTCGACGAAGGCGATCTCAGAGTTCGCCGAGCTGGGGGGATTGCTCGACCCGCTGGACGAATTTCTCGGCGGCCTCCTCTGGTGGGGCCAGGTCCTTCCCCTGATCGGCCAGGAAGTGCTGGTGGTCCAGCACCCAGAGGTACACGTCCCCCTCGGTCCGGCCCGGGAACTCCTCCAGGACGCCGCGCTCGCGGATGACGCCGACGATGGGCAGGTACACGGTATCGTACCAGTGGGTGACGGCATCCTCTTCGGGGATGTCGCGCTGTTCCTCCAGGCCCATGAAGTAGCGGTGCACCGCGATGTGCTCCAGCATGCGGGGGAAGCCGTCCGGCACGGTCACGTCAATCTCCACCCCGGGCCGCAGGCGGTCGAGCCCGGTCCGCTGGAGGAACTCCACCTTGGCCCCCAGGATCTCCAGGTCTTCCGACCGCAGGTCCGGCCCCACCGGCACCTTGACCTTGCACTCGCGGACCTCGGCCTCGATGAATTCCTGGCCTTGCTCCCGCGCCACGGACACGCGGTGGTGGCCGTCCACGACGAAGTAGACCTCGCCCACCTTGTAGAGCACCACCGGGGGCAGGCTGACGTCCTCGTAGAAGGCCCGGTCCACCCGCTGCCAGCGATCCGCGATGCGGTTGTGCGCGGGCAGGAAGGCGCCGTCGAAGTCCCGGTACCGGTTGACGCTCCCGACGATCCTGGCCACCTCCACGGTGCGGACCCCCCGGTAAAGGGGGCCGCCGATCCGGAGCTTCTCCTTCACGTGGTCGTAGGACAGCAGGCTGTTGCGCGTGCCGGACAGCAGGGCCCACACGTCGTGCAGGAAGGCCTTGGACCGGGCACGCGCGAAGTCTGCCTGGACGCGGGCATCCACGTCATCCAGCATGTCGGCCCTCGATCTCGATCACGCGGTAGGGGTACACGTTGGCGACGGTGGTCGGGCCCACCCGGGTGCTGGTGACCGCGTCATGCCGGTAGACGTGGGCGTGCCCGTGCAGCAGGTAGCGCGGGCGGTAGCGGGCGATGAACCGGTTGAACGCCTGAAAGCCCACGTGCGCCGGGTCCTCGGCGTCGTGAATGCCCCGGGGCGGCGCGTGGGTGATCAGGATGTCCAGGAAGCGCCCATGGCGCAGGCGATTCCACCACAGACGCGGCGCCAGGGCCAGAGCGCGGCGCGCCATCTCTCCCTGCGTGTACTGGTGCACGCCGTCCGGGCGATACCGGATGCTGCCCCCCAGGCCGGCCAGCAGCAGCCCCCGCTCCTCCACGACCATCCCATCAATGTTGCCGCATGCCCTGGGGGTGCCGCCGTCCTCCCGGCCTCGCTCGGCCTCGGGGCAGACGGGCGGGAGGTCATGGTTGCCCGGGACCAGCGTGAGCGGAACGTTCAACATGGACGCGATGTAGTCCAGGTAGTAATCGGGCAGGTCCCCGCACCCCACGACAAGGTCCACATCGCCAAAGCGCTCCTTGACGAGCGGGCTGTACAGGTGTTCGACCACCTGATCGCTGAGAGCGAGGATCTTCATCAGAATACCCTGCGCCTGTTACGCCTCAATGATAACTCTAGAGGAACGCGCCGGAAAAGACAAGGACCTCGGGATCTTAGCGACAGGGCTCGGGGCTCGGGGGCCGGGGGCCAGGAACTACACCCTGTGGGAATGCACTCTGTGGGATTTCATCAATCCGCAATCCGAAATCAGAAATCCGAAATCGCTAGTGGGTCTTGCCGTTCAGGCGGGCGGCGTTCTTGAAGGCGAGCTGCTCGGCGACCTCGCGCGGGAGCTGGCGCAGCCAGGCGCGGATGCCGGCCTGGATGTCCGGCAGGCGATCCCACTGGGACGTGACCCAGGTATCCGTCCCGACCATGAACCGCTCCGGGTGCCGGAGGAAGAGGCTCTGCCAGGCCGGGTCGAGCTGGCCCCCCGGAGCGACATCGCTTCGCAGGGCCAGTTCCACGCTCAGATTGGGATAACGGTCGAGGAGTCGCCCCACGGTGTCCGGGCCGGCGGACATGCCGGCGTGAGCCCAGAGGACCCGGGCCTTCGGATCGAGGCGAAGCAGTTCCTCCACCGCCACGTCGTCCGTGTGGGCGTGCAGGAAGATGCCGTGGCGGATCGCCAACTGGACGAACCCACGGACCACGGCCGAGCCGGCCTCGCCTGCGGCGAGGTGGAATTCCCCGATGCCCCGATAGATCCCCCGCCGGAGGCGGGACTCCACGTAGGACAGGATCGAGGGATCCCCCGTCCAGGTGCCCATGTCGTTGCGGGTGCGGTAGGGCCGCAGGATGGGGACGACGCGGTCCGGCGCCTTGTCGAACAGGCGAAGCGTGCCGTCATCCGGCGTGCTGGAGACCATGGCCCACCAGACCCCCGCCTGGTCCAGGATCGCCAGGGCCGCCTCCGGCGGGTACACCGACCAGTCCGGCTGGCTGTAGTGGATGTGGGCATCGAAGATCGGCAATTCCTGGGGCCATCCGGGCGTGGGAGAGAAAACGGCTAGGAATGCCATGAGCAGGGAACGCCAGTAACGAGACATGCCCAGTCTATACCATCCCGGCCCGTGGGGCGTCAACACTCCGGTACCGCCGGGTGAGATCAGCCTGGAGACCGGATCGTCGCCAGGCCATCCGCCGCTTTGTTTCGCCGCGCGAATCGTCCGGGGGAGAGGCTTGACATCCGGGACGGCTTTGCGTAGGCTTCGCGCCGGTGCCGGCCGCCCTCTGGCCTCCCGAATTCCTCTCCGAAACCGGTGCCGGCACGCGCGGGTTACACGCAAACCGTTTCTGACTCAAGTGAGGTCTCCATGTCCGGCGATATCAAGACGCTGCACCACATGATCACGGTCTGGAACGCCTTTGCCACGCCGACCGTCATCCCCCCGCAGATGCTCCGGAACCTCGGCGACTACCTGGAGAACTTCTTGAAGTCGGGCGAGGGCGAGAAGTACCTTCGGACCCTCGGATACGCGCGGGCCGAGGTCGCGGCCAAGAAGGGCTGAGGGAGGTTCGTTCGAGGGGAAAGCGGAGGGACCGGGCAAGCCACAGCGCCTCTCACGCATGGCGCGCCGGGCTTGCGTCGCGGCAGACTTCTTGATATAAGCCATCCACAACCTATAGTTCTCCTCGAATAGCGGAGATATCCCGAGATCGGAGGCCCCATGTTGAACCCGACCCCCGGCCCCCGACTCCCAACCCCCGTCCCCCGTACTTAAGGGTGCGTGGGAAGGGGCTGCGGTGCTGTGAGCGAAGAGAATTGACAAAGCCACCAAAGCCGCAACGTCCCCTCGTCCCCTCGTGTTCCCGTCACACCTCTTCGGATTCAGAGCCAGTCAACCGTGACGAGGTGTTCGACCTTGGTAAACTCCGGATCGCCGGTGACGATGACCGCCCTTTCTCTTTGGGCGGTGGCGACGGCAATGGCGTCCGCATAGGCCATCGGAAAGTCGGCCTTGATTCTTGCCGCCTCGAGGGCGAGGGCTTCATCACAGGGATAGAGTTCAAGGGGAAGGGCTTGGAGCTGGCGAATGACTCCCTGGGCGAAGGGATGGCCATGTTGCCGGGCGAGTCGGTAGTAGACCTCTCCCAGGTTGATGACGCTCAAGAGAAGCGGGACATTGTGTCGCTGGGCCTCAGTGAGAAGCCCCTCGACTCGATCGGCGCCGGACTCGTCTTGGATCCAGGCCAGGACGGCGAAGGAGTCGAGCAAACTTCTTCTTCTCACGGTCCAACTCCTCTCTCCGATCCTCCAGCAGGGCTGTGGTCAGGGAGGGGCCGCCCTTGGCGATCCCCCGCAGGGCCCGAATGGGATCGGCGGGCAGCGGGAAGAGCACGACCTCCTTTCCCTCGATCCGGACATGCAGCCGCGTTCCGGGAGCGATCCCCAGTGCCTGCCGGATCTCCTTGGGGATGACCACCTGCCCTTTGGCCAGCGTTCTTACGATTGGCATCTCGGTTCACCTCCCTTACAATCTGTTAAACCAGACCGAAACAGTTTAACAGCTCTCGTTGCCGGCGTCAACGGGAACCTGGGGATGTGCGCTCAATAGGGGGGACGTTCGTTCAAAAGCAACTTCCTTGACCGGCTTGCTGAGGAGAAGTAGAAAAGTAGCGGACGCCCGTCCGGAGCTAGGGGCTTGATTTGCCCGGAGGGACGATTCCGAAGAAGGTGAAACGGGAATGGGCTACTACATCCGGAAGAGCTTCACGATCGGGTCCCTTCGCCTGACCCCCTCCAAATGCGGGCTCGGCGCCTCTGTGGGCACGAAGTAATGAGGGATGTAATTTACTATGTTAACTTACTCCGACCCAGTTAGAGCGACCGTTGCGGCTTTGCGGGCTTTGTGGCTCCCCCCCGGAGCCAGAGAGCAGCGTGGCAGTCACAACAGAGGCCCGGGGTGAGTTGACTGACCCTGCGCCAGACAGCGGCCTTCTGCAGTCCCTGTGCGCGAGCCGCCCCGACGCGGTCAAGTGCATAGATCTCGGAGTGACCTGCGTAATTTCGTGACATCGTAGCTCAGGATCGATACAGGGTGACGAAGGGCTTGGACTGGGCTATGATACTGGCGAAGACCAATTGAGTGTGGGAAGGCGAGCGTGGCGATTACCGAATACGTGCGCGCCCTCGGGGAACATGCGCGGATACGTCACCACCATGAAACACGGAGAGGAAGAGTGATTGCCTTCGTTGTCCAACTCGAAGTGGAGTTGCGGGGGATCTGGGTGCCCGTAGTTAGATACGACACGGCGCACGGGCGGCCTCATGTTGACCTCTATGATACCCCCACACGCAAGAGCAAACACTTTCTGGAGTTGTCGCCCGCGGAGGCGATGACCCTGGCGGAGGAGGACATCAAGGATAACTGGGAGAGGTATCAAGTGGACTTTCTTCGGAGGAATGCACGATGAACGTGTATGAGAAGCGCAACGCGATCCTGGGGGTCGAGTTCGATCGGTACGTGCGTGACCACTCCTCCTTTGCGGCACGCATCCCTCGCGGCGCTCAAATAGTGCTCCAGCTTCCTGATGATCCGAGATTCAACGCCTGGGCGAGACGCCTTGCGAAGCGGCAGCGTCAAAGCGGACAGCCGGTTGTTCTTGTGACCATTGCGCGGGTTCAGCCGCCCAAGTCCCGCCTGATCGCGCCGAGACTCCAGATCGAGGCGGCATAGAGACGGTCGGCATAAACGTTGTTGGCTGAGTGGAATATTTTCCGCAACTTCTTGCGGCGGCGCCTTCGACGTCAACACGCAATCCTCCCGGGACGTCAGCCCGGTCGACCCCGCACCCCCGCGCTGGCCAGCCGGCGAGCCAGCCCCCTCTGGCAGTGCCGACAGCGCATTTCACGACAGCGCATCTCCGTTGACCCCTGTTGCCGACTCGGGTAGCATACGCCTCCCATGCGCTTCCGTGTCGGCAGACGGGCCATCCTCCTCATGCTCCTGGCCGGCGTGGGGGTGGCCATGATTCTCCTTTGGAACATCCGGCCCCCCCACGGGGCGGGGACGCCAACTGCGCCGGGTGCCCCGCAGGGACGCGCCCTCTACGACGCCCACTGCGCGGTGTGCCACGGCCCGGGCGGGAAGGGGGACGGGCCCGGGGCCCGCGTGGTCCGCCAGCCGATGCGGGACTTCTCCGACCCGGCGGCCATGCGGGACCTGAATGACCGCTTCCTCATCGAGATCACCAAGAAGGGGAGTTCCCAGTTCGGCCGCAGCAACGCCATGCCGGCCTGGAGCATGAAGCTCTCCGACGAGGAGATCCGCGCCGTGGTGGCCTATATCCGATCCCTGGCACCCCGGAACCCGCCCACGTCATCCGGCAGAAAGGAAAAGCCCTGATCCCCTCCGCGTTCTCCCGCCGCCTGCTGCCCTTCATCTACCTCCTCTTCTTCCTCTCCGGCGCGACCGGACTTCTCTACGAGGTGGTCTGGGCCCGGATGCTGACCCAGATCTTCGGGAATACCACGCACGCCATCGCCACGGTCCTGTCGGCGTACATGGCGGGGCTGGCCCTGGGCAGCTATGTCTTCGGCCGCCTGGTGGATGCCCGGCGCAATGCGCTCCTGGCCTATGGCCTCCTGGAAGGAGGCGTGGGACTCTACGGCCTCTTGGTCCCCACGCTCTTCGCCCTCACGCAACGCGCGTACGGCTCCCTGTACGGCCTGGTGGAGGTCTCCTTCGCCGCCTTCAGCGTCGTCCTGTTCCTCCTGGCGTTCGTCGTGATCGTCATCCCCACGGCGCTCATGGGCGCGACCCTGCCGGTGCTCAGCCGGTTCTGCGTGACCCGGTTCTCTTCCCTGGGCCGGCGCGTGGGGGACCTGTATGCCATCAACACGCTGGGGGCGGTGGTGGGCTGCGCCCTTACCGGGTTTTTCCTCATCTCCCACCTGGGGCTCCGCGCGACGGTCCGGCTGGGCGCGAGCGTCAACCTGGCCATCGCCGTCCTGATCGTCATCCTGGTCGCCGCGCTCCGAGGGCGGGGAGCGACGCCGGAAGAGGCCGGCGAGGAATCTCCGGCCGTGCCGGAGGAGGGATCGGCCCGCTCCCGCCTGGATATGGCGCTGCTCCTGGCCTTCGCCCTGTCGGGGATGGCGGCCATGGTGTACGAGAACGCCTGGACGAGAGCCCTCACCCTGGTCATCGGCATGTCCACCTACTCCTTCTCCGTGATGCTCACCACGTTCCTGGTGGGCCTGGGCCTGGGGCGTTTGCTCTACGCCCGCTGGTGGGGGACGCGGCAAATCGGGATGGCGGGATTCGGGGTCCTGCAACTCTTGATCGCCCTCTCGGCCCTGGCCTCGATCCCGCTCTTCGAGCGCCTCCCCTTGCTGTTGCTCCGCCTGCGTCACGGCTTCGGCGACTCGTTCAGGCAGTTTCTCACCATCCAGATGCTGCTGTCCGCCCTGGTGATGATCGTGCCGACGCTGCTCCTGGGGGCCACCTTTCCCGTGGTCGCCCGCATCTACACCCGGAATTTGACCGCGGTGGGCCGGAGCGTGGGGACCGCCTATGCCAGCAACACGCTGGGGGCGATCGCGGGGGCGTTTCTGGGCGGCTTCCTGTTCATCCCGATCATCGGCATCCAGCACAGCATCGCCCTGGCGGTGATGGTGAACGCCGTCGTGGGCGTCCTGCTGGTGGGTGCGGATCCCGGCGTGCGCCCGGCGCGGCGGCTGCTGGCGGCGGGGGCCATGCTGGCGATCTCGGCGGCGGCGTTCCTGGGGTTCGGGACGTGGAACGCGGGGGTCATGACCAGCGGCGTCACCATCTACGCCCACAACTACGCCAGCCTGCCCACGGACGCCTTGCGGCGGGAGTGGATGACGCGGGACGACCTGCTCTACTACCGGGAAGGCCTCACCGCCACCATCAGCGTCCACCGCTCGGCCGGATCCGATTACCTCTACGAGAAGATCAACGGCAAGGTGGACGCCTCCTTCGGCGACACGCCGACCCAGCTCATGGTGGGGTACTTGCCCATGCTGCTCAACCCCGGGGCCAGGCGCGTGCTGGTCATCGGCATGGGAAGCGGCATGACGGCCAAGGCCGTGGCGGCCTTCCCGGTGGAGCGCCTGGAGGTGGCGGAGATCGAGCCGGCCGTGATCGAGGGGGCGCGATTCTTCGCCGAGAAGAACGGCCGCATCCACGACGATCCCCGGGTGCGCTTCATCCACGCCGACGGGCGCAACTATCTCCTGGCGGTGCGCCAGCGGTACGACGTGATCATCTCGGAGCCATCTAACCCGTGGATCGCCGGCATCGGGAACCTGTTCACGCGGGAGTACTACCAGCTGGCGCGGGCCACCCTGACGGAGGGCGGGGTCTTCGGGCAGTGGATGCAGACCTACGCCATGGCGCCCGAGGATCTCCGGATGGTCTACCGCACCTTCGCCGAGGTCTTTCCCGACGTCTCCCTCTGGGCCGTCAACGACAGCGACATGCTGCTCATCGGGACCACAGAGAAACAGCGGCTGCGTTCCGCCGACCTGCGGGCGGCCCTGGCGGGGCGGCCCGTGGCGCAACAGGATCTGCGCGACCTGGGCTTCGTGGACGCTGCCAGCCTCTTCGCCATGTACCTGATGCCCAAGGCGACCCTCCAGAAGATGGCGGGCGAGGCCGAGATCAACCTGGACGACGTGCCCCGGCTGGAGTTCTCGGCCCCGCGCAACCTGGGCCGGGAGACGACGACCCTGAACATGCGCCTGACGCGGGGCTTCGTGATCCGGCCGGAGGTGGTGGACGCCGACCCGGAGCGGGATCCCACCGGGCGCGTGGCCCTGGCCCTGGCCCATGGATACCGGGCGACGCGGGACCGCACCAAGGCCCTGGACTGGGTCGAGCGGGCGCTCCGGGTCGCGCCGGGGAACGCGGAGGCGCGGCTGCTTCGCGGCCGGCTGCTGGCGGAGGAGGGGCGCTCGGCCGCCTCGGCAGAGGAACTCCTGGCCGTCATCGCGGGATGGGCCCCGCGGCTGGACGCGGCGGTGGAGGTGGCCAGGGGCCTGGAGGCCGAGGACGCCATCCGCGTCCTCCGCCGCATCCGGCGGCGGGCCCCCCATCTTTCCGAGGCGCGGGTGGCGCTGGCCGAGGCGCTCCAGCGGGGAGGCTACGCCCAGCAGGCGGAGAGCGAGTATCGGGAGGTCCAGCGGGATCGGCCGCAGGATCGCCGCGTTTTCTTCGGCCTGGGCCGGAGCCTCTTGGCCCAGGGCGCCTACGAGAAGGCCCTGGCGGCCCTGGAGGAGGCGGCGAGACTGGGCGAGGCCAGCGGGGAATTCCAGGCGGACCGGGGCGAG
The DNA here is from genome assembly GCA_016208645.1 of Candidatus Methylomirabilota bacterium. Lineage (GTDB taxonomy): Bacteria > Methylomirabilota > Methylomirabilia > Methylomirabilales > 2-02-FULL-66-22 > 2-02-FULL-66-22. Next base: position 23,245 of record JACQXP010000101.1, read on the forward strand.
GTCCTGATGTTGCTCGGGCGCTGCCGGGACGCCGTGGCGGCCTACCGCCAGGCCCTGCGGAGCAACGTGGAGCAGGTGACCTGGCGCCTCAACCTGGGCATCTCGCTGGCAGAGCTTGGCCCGCAGGCGACGCGCGAGGCGGAGCAGCGGTTCCGCGAGGTCCTGGCCATGGACCCGGCCAACACCCGCGCCTGGGAAGAGCTCCGGAAGCTCGGGGAGCGGTTCTGAGTGCGAGACGCTCTATTGAACCGCCAAGACGCCATGGACGCCAGGAAAGTCCCAACATTCAAACTCCGACGGTTGATGGACACTTCTACCTTAGATGAGGGCAGTGGCGTGTCAGACGGGAGATGCATGTCACATGATGAGGCGGGTGCCCCTTTTTCCTTGCTGACCACGGGGGCATCCCGTACAATCCCGCCGCTTCCGGGAGAGGAAGGGCAGCATGTCGTGGCTATGGGATGGCGGCGGGGACCAGGTTGACTTCATCACCGACGACCTGGCGGTGGCGAGCCTCGAGGCGGCGTGGGACCTCCAGAAGCTGATCCGTCACGGCATCCGGGCGATCGTGGACGTCAGCAATCGCGACGGGAATCCCCGCTATGCCGGGATTCACTACCACGAGGTCCGGATCGCCGATCCGGACGAGCGCCTGCCCGAGTTCCTGCCGCGCGTCATGGCGTTCATTGATGAGGCGCGGCGGCGCGGGCCGGTCCTGCTGCACTGCGTGGCCGGGGTGTCCCGCTCGCCGGCGCTGGCGATCTGCTATCTGCACGAGCGGCACGGGCTGTCCCTGCCGGCCGCGCTCACGCACGTGCGCTCCCGCCGGGTGCAGGCGGATCCCCATCCGCTGTTCCTCCGCGTGATCCAGGACTACTATCGGGCCCGTCGCGGGATCGCGGGGTGCGGCCGGGAGCGCTCCTAGCCCGGTGTAGCTGGAACCAAACAGGACAAGTCTTCAAGCAATAAGGGACCGAGATGCCCCTCGCAGAGGTGAACGGCATCCGCCTGTTCTACGACGAGGCCGGCGCCGGCCGTCCCGTCATCTTCGTGCATGCCTACCCCGTGGGGCGGAGGATGTGGGCGCCCCAGGTGGCGCACTTCCAGGCCCGCTACCGGGTGCTCACCTACGATTGCCGGGGATTCGGGGACTCGGAGGCACCGCCCGGCGCGGACAGCTATTCCCAGGCCCAGTCGGTGGAGGATCTCCGGGGGTTGTGCCTGGCGCTCGATGCCCGGCAGGTGGCCGTCGTCGGCCTGTCCATGGCCGGCAACATCGCCC
>JACQXP010000007.1 GCA_016208645.1 Candidatus Methylomirabilota bacterium
TCGAAGGGCTGGAGGTCGTCGGGGCCCTCACCGAGCCCCACGTAGCGCACGGGGAGTTGAAGGCCCTGCGCGATGGCCACCACGGCCCCCCCCTTGGCCGTCCCGTCCAGCTTGGCGACGATGAGACCCGTGACCCCCACGGCGTGATGGAACTCCCTGGCCTGGGCGACCGCATTGAGACCGATCGTCGCGTCCAGGACCAGGAGGGTTTCGTGGGGGGCACCCGGCACCTCTCGGGCGATGACCCGGTGGATCTTCTTCAGTTCCTCCATGAGGTTCTGCCGAGTGTGCAGCCGACCGGCCGTATCAACCAGCAGGCGCTGGATGCCTCGGGCCGTCGCCGCCTTGCAGGCATCGAAGACGACGGCGGCGGGATCCGCCCCGGATCGGTGGGCGATCACGTCGGCCCCGATCCGCTGTCCCCAGATCTGGAGTTGCTCGATGGCCGCCGCACGAAAGGTGTCGCCGGCCGCCAGGAGCACCCGCTCCCCAGCGTCGCGATAGCGCTTGGCCAGCTTGGCAATCGTCGTGGTCTTTCCGGAGCCGTTCACGCCCAGGAACAGGGTCACGTGAGGCGGGACGCCGGGGACGGGAGCGGGCGGACTCCCGACGGTGAGCAGGGCGGCCACCCGGTCCGCCAGCAGGGTGCGCATGGCCACGGCGGTGGTCGCGCCCTGGCGCCGGAAGGCGGCGCGGGCCGGTTCCAGGATGGCGGCGGTGGTCGCGGGGCCGAGGTCCGAGGCGAGGAGGGCCTCCTCCAGCCCCTCCAGGACCCCCTCGTCCAGGGTGGCGCCGCCGAAGAGCCCCTCCAGCTTCTCGCGCAGCCCGTCCCGCGTCTTGCGCAGGCCGTCGCGCAGGCGGGAAAAGAAACCGGATGGCGCAGGGGTCTCGGCCGACATCAGAGGGATTGATCCAGGGCGAAGGCGGCGCGGCGCGCCTCGAAGAGTCCGCGGCCCAGCACCGCGTCCGGGCCCAGCAGCAGGCAGAGGCAGCAGGCGTTCTTGAGCGGAATCACGGCGAGCGTCCCGCGCTCGGCTTCCAGCAGGACCTCGCCGACTGTCCCGTGACCGAGATGTCCGGCGGCCGCCAGCGTCTCCCGCAGCAGCAGGCCGGCCCCGGCCCCGGCCGCGTCGAGATCCACGGCCGGCCCGCGGCTCGCCTGGGCGATGAGGACACCGTCCTGGTCCACCAGGATCGCGCCCCGTGCGCCGGCCACGCGGCCCAGGAGGTCCGCCAAGACCGCCTGCAGGTCAGTGGCAGCCATCCTATTTCACTCCGGGTTGGGCCATCAAACAAGTTCGAATGTCGAACGGCGAATTATGAACCCTGATCCGAGAAAAGCCTTGAACCGGCATCACGCCAAGGTCGCCAAGAATCCCATGTTTCGATCCTTCTCTCGTTCACCATTCGAAATTCCTTGTTCGATATTCGACATTCGTCTTTGCGACCAGCCTCAGGTCGAGCGTTCGGACGTGGGGGAGAAAGATCCGAATGCCTGAAGGGTGGGGGGTCAGGCGGCCGCCTTCATCCGGACCGAGATCACCTTGGACGCGCCCTCCTCCTCCATGGTGATCCCGTACAGGATGTTGGCCGCCTCCATGGTGCGCTTGTTGTGGCTGATGACGATGAACTGGGAGGCCTGCGACATCTCTCTGAGCAGGGTGACGAAGCGCTCCACGTTGACGTCATCCAGGGGGGCGTCCACCTCGTCCAGGACGCAGAAGGGGCTGGGGCGGGTCGTGAAGAGGGCGAGGAGGAGGGCCAGGGCCGCCAGGGCGCACTCGCCGCCGGAGAGCAGCGAAAGCACGGTGGCCCGCTTGCCCGGGATGCGGAGGAGCATCTCGACCCCCGGCTCCTCGGCTTCTTCCCCCTCGCCCGGCTCGACCAGGCGGAGTTCCGCGCTCCCGCCGCCGATGAGGCGGCGCCAGTAGTGGTCGAAATGCCGGTTCACCGTGGTCAGGGTCGAATCGAAGAGCGTCGTGATCGTCCGGTTGATCTCCGCGATGGCCTGGCGCAGGGAGGCCACGGAGCTGGTCAGGTCCGTGGCCTGGCTGGTGAGGAATTCATGCCGCTGGCAGAGGGCCTGGTATTCCTCCAGGGCGCCCAGGTTTGCCGGACCCAACTCGAGGAGCTTGGCCCGCAACTCTTCCAGCTCCGCCTGGGCGGCCTCCACCTCCCAGGTGGACTCGGTGAAGCGCTCGCGAAGTTCGGGCAGGCTGACGTTCTGGTCCTCCCAGAGGCCCTGCTCCAGGTGCGTCATGGCCGTCTTGAGTTCGCTGCGCTTCGTTCCGAGAGCAGCGATCTCTTCGGCGAGCTCCCCCTCCTCGCGTCGCCTGGTCCGGAGCGTCTCCTCCAGTTGCCGGATGGTCTCCTGGGCGGCCGCTCTGGCTTCCTGCACCTCCACCAGGGCCCCCTGGCGTGCCTCCTCGTCCCGGTGGAGGGACGCGAGGGCCTCCCGCAGGCGGTCGCGCATCTCCTCCAGGCCGGCCTGGCGGGCGGTGAGGCCCGCCGATTCCTGCGTGAGGCGGGCTGTCCCCGCCTCGGCGGTCGCGAGGTCGTGGCGCATGCGCGCGAGGTCGCGCAAGGTCTCGTCCCGCTGGGCGGCCCGTGACGCCAGGGTCACCCGCTTTTCCGCCAGTTGGGCGGCCAACCCTTCGCGCGCGTCTGGCGCAGGGCAGCCACCGCGGATTCCCGCGCGGCGATCGCCCGATGCAGCCCCTCCGTCTCGGCTTCCCCCTGGGCCACGGCCGCTCGGAGGCCGTCCACCTCGCCGGCGATTCGATCGAGGTCCGCCTCCACCGCCTGGAGCTCGATCCCGAAGAGTTCCAGTTGCTGGCTGAGTCGCGGCTCCTCGGCGCGCTTGGGCGCCAGGTCCTTTTCGATGGCGAGCAGGTCCAGTTCCGCCTGGCGCTCGGCCGTCGCGGCGGCTTCCACCGCACGCTCGGCCGTGGCCACGTCCTCCGAGACGAGGCTCAGGGCCTCGCGCAGGCCAGCCTGGCCGAGCTCGCTGGTGGCCAGGGCTTCCTCCAGCTCGCGGGCCTCGCGGCGCTGGGCCAGGAGGCCCTGCGGCGCCGGCGTCCCTCCGGTCAGGGTGCCCCGGTGCGTCAGGACCTCGCCCGCCAGGGTGGCGATGGTGAACGGCCCGTGAAGCTCGCGGGCGATGGCCTGCGCCGCGTCCAGGTCGCTCACGACCACGGCGTCCGCCAGGAGATTCACCACCCAGGGTTCGCTTCCCTGGGGGGTTTGCAGGAGATCGAGCGCCAGGCCCTCGATCTGTCCCCGGAGCTCCTTGGGCAGATCGGCGAGCTGCAGGGCGAGGTCTTCCCGGATCTGCTGGCCCCAGGTCCCCTCGCCGGTGGGCATGGGACTCACCAGCGTGGCCCGTCCCTGGCCGGACCGGAACAGGTGGGCGAGGGCGTCCTTCGCCTCGGCCCAGGTTCGCACCCGCACGCCCTGCAGGTGGGCCCCCAGGATTGCCTCCAGGGCCTTCTCGTGGCGGGGAGCGACGTCCAGGATCTCGGCGAGGGAGCCCAGGATGCCGGCCACGCGCCGGTCGCGTCCCGCCTGGAGCAGGAGGCGGTTGCCCTCCTCGAAGTCGGCGAACTGCCACTTGAGCTCGTGGAGCGATGCCAGGCGCCCGCGCTGGCGCTCCACGTCCGCGGTGAGCGCGGCGATCTCGGCCTCCAGGCGTCGCCGTGCCTCGCGGGCGCCCTCCGCGTCCACTTGCGCCGTCTCGCGCTGCGCTGCGAGCATCCTCTGGCGTTCCAGCACCTCCAGGCGGCGGGCCTCGTCGGCAGAGAAGTAGGCCTCCGCCCCTTCCCGCTGTGTGGTCGCCTCGGCCCGGTTCAGGCGCAGCCGCTCGGCCTGGGCGGTCATCTGCCGGCTCCGCTCCACGAGGGTCGCCAGCTCGTTCCCGGATTCGACGGCGACCTCGGCCTCCCGCAGGCGCTGGCCCTCCTCCGCGAGCGCCGCCTCCAGGGCCGCGACCTCTTGCTCCTGCAGGGTGGCCCGGGATGCGCCGGATTCCAGCTCCGCCAGCAGGCCCCGCATCCGCTCGCCCAGGCTGGCGAGGGTGGCCTCATTCTCTCCCTGGCGGTGGCGGGCGGCCTCGATCTGCTGGGTGAGATTCCGCAGCTCCGCCTCGTCACGATCGATCCGCCCGCGGAGGGCGTACAGCGCCTCCTGCGCGGTCGCTACGGCCTGTTCCTGGGCCAGGGCCTGCAGGCGGCGAGACTCCAGGTCCGCCTCCGTGGCCGCGATCCCGGCGCGGAGCCCGGTGAGGGTCTCCTGGCGTGGGCCCAGCCGCGCCAGGGTGGTCTGCAGCTCGTCCCAGAGGGCGGAGTGCTCCCGGAATTTCAGGTACAGCTTCAGCTCCGTGGCCCGCCGGTCCAGCTCGCGGTAGCGCTCGGCCTTGTTGGCCTGCCGCTTCAGCGAGTTCCGCTGGCGCTCCACCTCGGCGATCACGTCGCGGATGCGCAGGAGGTTCTGCTCCGCGGCCTCGAGCTTGTTCAGGGCGGACCGCTTCTTGGTCTTGTACTTCATGATGCCGGCCGCCTCCTCGATGAGGACCCGGCGGTCGGTCGGCCTGGCGTTGACCACGCTGCCGATGCTCCCCTGCTCGATGAGGGCATACGGCTCGCCGGCCAGGCCGGTGTCAATGAACAGGTCGTGGATGTCGCGCAGGCGGCAGGGGATCTTGTTCAGCAGGTATTCGCTCTCCCCGGAGCGGTAGAGGCGGCGGGTGACGTTCACCTCCTCGTAGTCGACCCCGAGCTCCCCCTCGTTGCGCGTGAGGGTCAGAGAGACCTCGGCGAGGCCCAGCGGCTTCCGCCGGGAGTTGCCGGCGAAGATGCAGTCCTCCATGCGGTCACCGCGCAGAAGCTTGGCGCTCTGTTCCCCCAGCGCCCAGCGAACCGCATCGGAGATATTGCTCTTGCCACAGCCGTTGGGGCCGACGACGGCGGTGATTCCGGGCTCAAAAGAGAGTTCGACCTTGTCCGCGAAGGATTTGAAACCGAAGAGGGAGATTTTGGCGAGATGCATTGAGCGGTGGTTCCCTCCATGCAGAGGGGAATGCGGCCAAGCCCCTCACATTCCGGCGCACGCTAGCATGGGTTTAGAGGTCCTGTCAAGCCGGAAATACCAGGGTTAGGGCCGGGGCCAGCGGCTGCCACGAGATATTGTGTCTAGGAAGGAGCCTCTTCGACCAACTGCTGGAGGGCCATCCGGGCTGCCTGCTGTTCCGCCGCCTGGCGAGAGGGGCCTTCGGCTTCCGCCTGGACGAGGATCCCCGCCCCATTCACCCTGACGCCAACGCGAAAGATCGGGTGGTGGGGGGGTCCGCGTCGGTCAACCAGCCGGTAGGCCGGCAACGTGCCGTAGCGGGCCTGCGCCAACATCTGCAAGGCGGACTTCGGGTCCACGGGGGGCGGCGCGGTCGTGACGCCCTCTTGCGCGATCACCCGATGCGCCAAGGCGCGGATGGCGTCGAGGCCCCCATCCTCTACCATGGCGCCGAGGGTCGCCTCCAGCATCTCCGCGATGACCCGCTCGCTCGGCACCGGCGAAGCGGCCCCATCCGGGGTCGGAAGACCGAGCTGTCGGGCGAGGTGCGCCAGCCCCTCCGTGCTGCACCAGGCGGCCCGGTAGCGCGTGAGGTCCCCGGCCGTGGCATGAGGGCAGAACTGGAATGCCGCCGCGGCGACCGCGAAATCCCACGCGGCGTCTCCCAGGAACTCGAGCCGCTGCCGGGCGGCGGCCGCCTCGGGGCTCAGGGGAAGGTTCCACGCGCCGAGGGCCTGGCGGAGCAGTGCCGGGTTTCGGAACCGGTAGGCCAGGATCTCCTGGACAGAGGCGATGACTTCCTCGAAGTCGGTCATGGGCCCTGATCAATTGAAAATTTCAAACCGACAACCGACAATGTAAATCCGACAATGCACCGTCGGGGGATCGATTCGTCAATCCTCTTACCCGCGCCGCCCTGATCGTCCTTCAATGTCGGTTGTCAGTTGCCTGCCTGTGCGGTGCACGCAGACAGGTCGGTTTTCCCTGCACTCTCGGCCCTGGAGAGATCGCATGGCCCCCGGCAAGATTCTGACGCTGACCGACGCCGATTTCGAAGCCCAGGTGAAGACCCAACCGCTGATCATCGTGGACTTCTGGGCGGAGTGGTGTGGGCCCTGCCGGATGGTGGCGCCGGTCCTGGAGGAGTTGGCGAACGAATACGGCGACCGTCTTGCCGTGGGGAAGGTCAACGTAGACGAGAACCGCCAGACGGCGGCACGTTTCGGGATCCGGAGCATCCCCACGCTGATGTTCTTCCGGGACGGAAGCCGGGTGGATCAGGTGATCGGGGCGCACCCGAAGGCCACCATCAAAGCCCAAATCGATCAATTGCTCAACGCGCACTGACGCGCGCGGTGGTGCTGAACGCGCACGGACGGGCGCGAGGATGTGAACCTGCAATGATCCGCACGCCGCAGAGCTGCCCCGGACTGATCCCTTCACATCGCTGGTGACCACCGGCCCGCACCCCTGCCTTTCCCGTCGTTTCCTTGACCCTCCGCGCATCCCCGTGCTAGGTTCTCACTCTCTGGGCGGGGATGCGTATCCCGTGTGAGGCGGCGCCGTGTACACACCCGATCTGGAAACCTTTCGCAGGCTGGCCCGGCAAGGGAACCTCATCCCCGTGGCCCGCCAGATTCTGGCGGACATGGAGACTCCCGTCTCCGCCTTCCGGAAGATTGACAGCGGAAACTACGCCTTTCTCCTGGAGAGTGTGGAGGGCGGCGAGCAGTGGGGCCGGTATAGCTTCCTCGGAAGCAATCCCAGCCTAGTGCTCCGCGCGAAGGGCACCCAGGTGGAGGTCTTGCGGGGAGAGGGGAGGGAAGTCCTCCCCGGCGTCGGGGATCCGCTAAGGGTACCGGGCGGTCAGCGTCCCGGGCCTCCCGCGCTTCACCGGGGGGATGGTGGGGTATCTGAGCTACGATGTCGTCCGCCACCTGGAGCGGCTGCCTGCCCTGGCCAAGGATGACCTGGATCTGCCGGACGCCCTGTTCCTGCTGACGGACACCCTCCTGATCTTCGACAACGTGACGCACCGGATCACCGTGGTGTCCAACGCCACCGTTCACGACGAGACCCCCTCGGGGGTCGAGCGGGCCTACCGGGAGGCCCAGCAAAAGATCGAAGCGATCATCGCGGCCCTGCGGCGGCCGATGGGCGCGCCCATGGGACGGTCTCCGCGTTCGGGATCCCTGCACCTGGAGTCCACCTTCACCCGCGAGGGATTCTGCGAGGCGGTGGCCCAGGCCAAGGCCTACGTCGAGGCGGGCGATGTCATCCAGGCCGTCCTGTCTCAGCGCCTGACCGTGCGGACCGATGTGGATCCGTTCGACGTCTATCGTGCCTTGCGAATCGTGAACCCGTCCCCTTACATGTACTACCTCCGGCTGGGAGACCTGAAGGTGGTAGGGAGCTCCCCGGAGATCCTGGTGCGCCTGGAGGGGGAGCGGATCGACCTCCGCCCCATCGCTGGGACGCGTCCCCGTGGGGCAACGGAGGAGGAAGACCGCCACCTCGCGGAGGAGCTTTTGGCGGACCCCAAGGAGCGGGCGGAGCACATCATGCTGGTGGATCTGGGTCGCAACGATGTGGGCAA
>JACQXP010000008.1 GCA_016208645.1 Candidatus Methylomirabilota bacterium
GTCACTCGCGCCTTCAGCAACGAGACGCTGATCGCCGCCACGACCCCGCCCGCGTGGTCCCGGATGGGCGCGGCGACACATACCACTCCTTCGTGGAGTTCCTCGTTATCCACCGCATAGCCCCGTGCCAGCACACCGGCCAGCTCGACCTCCAGTCGCCGGAGGCTGGTGATCGTCCTGGCTGTCCGCCGTTCCAGCGGTCGGCCCGCCGGGAGGCGACGATGCTCGCCCGGAGGCAAATGGGCCAGCAACACCTTGCCCAGGGCGGTGCAATGCGCCGGGACCAGGCGGCCCACGATGGAGGGGAAAACCGCGCTGGGGGCCGCCTCCTCCCTGCCCAGGTACAGGACCTGCCCCTGATGGAGGACGGCAAGGTGGGCATTGGCCGAGAGGGCCTGGGCCAACTGCCGCAAGGCCGGCCTGGCACGCTCGTAGAGGTCCAGGTGCAGGAGGATGGTGTGGCCACGCTCCAGGAGCTTCAGGCCGAGCCGGAATCGCTTGTCCGGACGGCGTTCGAGATACCCGAACCGCTCGAGGGTGCTGAGGGCAGGATACAGACTGCCGGGACGGACGCGAAGGCTCCGCGCGAGCTGCGTGGCGCTCAGGGTCGGCGTCCCGGGCTCGAACAGGTCCAGGATGGTGAGGGCCCGCGCGAGGGACGTGGAGTGATACCGGGGGCTGCGGGGCGAGGTGGGCATTGGGACTCACGTGAAAACCGTTCGACTGTTCGGCAGTTCGGCTGTTCGGTTGTTCCAGTACCGCCGACGCGGAGGTGTACGGTTTGAACTCCTCCGTGAACTTCTGGAGGGATTCGCGGAGCGTGTCCGGGTCGCCCGGTTTCTTGCGCTCCAGGACCAACTCCAGGGGGGACGACATCCCAAGCACGGGGAAGAACCCGCGCTTGCTGATCTGCTCCTGGAAGCCGGCCCCCGTCTTGAGATTGACGCCCCCCGTGGGCATGATCAGCTTGCCCTTGTGCCGGTCGCGCTGGTACGGGGCCAAGAGCGCCCCCAGCCCGCTGGGGCCGTAGATGCTGGCGTTGAAGATCTTGATGCCGTCGGGCTCCAGGCCGTCCTCGCGCTCCAGGAAGTAGGAGAACTCCGACGGGGAGAAACTTCCCGGGACGCCGAAGACCTTGGCGGCCCGGACCCTCCGGACGAACTCGATGGGCTCGCGGCAGCCGCCCATGCCCGAGTCGGGGCCCACGATCATGTCAAAGCCCATCTCGATGGCCGCCTCCAGCTCGCGGGGATTGATGATGCTGCCCACGCCCAAAAGCATGGGGTCGCCGGGGCGGGTCTTCACGGTCTCGGCGCGCCGCTTCCGCAGCTCGACCATCGCTTCCCTGACGATCCCCTCCGGGATGCGGAAGGTGACCTCGGCCACGTAGCCGGCCTCGTAGATGGCCTGGATGGTGTTCACCACGTCCTGGGCGTTCCGGGCGTAATCCCGGGCCATGACCACCACGATCCCCTTCTCCCGGAGCGCCTTGTCCACCCGCGACGGGTCTCTCGGATAGCTATCTGCCATGATTCGCTCCTCTGTTCTCTTGTGTCCCTAACCCGGCGTAGCCGGAACCAAACAGGCTGAACCAGTAAGAATATCGAATATCGAACCGCGAATGACGAATTTCGAACGGGAATCGTCCCGAAGATGTCTCTCCTCGACGCCTTCGTCATTCGATATTCCGTGTTCGATATTCGACATTTCGGTCTATGGTTGGAAGCTACCGCAGGGCGACCACGCCGCCGCCCTTCCGGGCGCGGGCCACCTCGGCCTCCACCATCGCCTGGGTCACCATGCTGGTGTCGCCGGGGGTCTCCTGGACCAGGACGCCGTGGGCGGCCCCCCACTCCACGGCCTCGTCCAGGCCCTTGCCCTTGAGGATCGCCGCGATCACGCCCGAGGCGAAGGAGTCGCCTCCGCCGGTGCGATCGCTGATCTCCACGTTGCGGCGCACGGTCGCCTGGTACAGCTCGTCCTCGGCCACGTCGTACAGCACGGCGCCCCAGTCGATCCGGTCGGCCGAGAGGGCGCCCCGCAGTTGGGTTCCGATGAGTTTCAGGTTCGGGAAGTCCTTGGCCACCCTGCGAAGCAGGGCGACGTAGGCGGCCAGCCACTCCTCCATGTCCGCGTTCTTGGCCACGTCCGCGGTGTAGCCCAGGGCGTCGTCGAAGTCGCTCTGGTTGCCCACCAGGAACTCCACGTGGGGGATGATCTGGCGGTTGATGCTCCGCGCCCGGTCCTTGTTGGGTTCCACGTTGGCGCGGTAATTCAGATCCGTCGAGCGGAGCGTGCCGTGCTGGCCGGCCGTCTTCAGGTACTCGATCGCCGTCTCGGCCGTCTTGGGGGAGAGCAGGGTATAGATGCCGCCGGTGTGGGCCCAGCGCACCCCCTCCCGGCCGAACAGCGCATCCAGGTCATACTCGGCGGCGCCCACCTCGCGGACGGGGGTGTGGGCCCGGTAGTACTCGGTCTTGGAGGGGATCACGCCCTTGCCCCGGAAGGTGGCGTTGATCCCGTTCATCAAGGTGCCCTTCCTGTCAGTGGCGTACTTCCCCTTCCCGCTAGTGGAGAACCAGAGGATGCGGCTGGTATCCACGCCCGCCTCGCGGAACTGGTTGCTGATGTTCCGCCCGAAGCCGTCGTCTACCAGGGCCGTGAGGACCGTGGTCCGCAGGCCGAAGCAATAGGCCAGTCCCTCGGCCACGTTGACCTCGCCCCCGCCGTGCCAGATGCGGCAGGCGCGGGCCCGTTCAAACGGCACGTCACCCGGGTCGAAACGGATCATCACCTCGCCGAGGGCCACCCCAGCCCACTTGCACTTCTCCGGCGGCAGGATGCTGAGATGTGCCATGGTGGCTGAGCGCCTCCTTTCGACGTGACGCACGCAATAAACCTCGGGAAGGGCCAGATTTTGCGTAT
>JACQXP010000009.1 GCA_016208645.1 Candidatus Methylomirabilota bacterium
CGCCGTGTTCACGGTGTTCTTTCTGTTCCCGCCCTACTGGATGGCGCTCACCTCCTTCAAGACGAATCAGGAGATCGAGAGCCTGAAGGGAATCCCCTTCCTCATTCAACAGGGCGCCACGCTGAAGCATTACGTGGACCTGTTCACCAAAACCGACTTCCTCATCTACTTCAAGAACACGGCCATCATCGCGGTCCTCGTCACGCTGCTCTCCATGGTCATCAGCATTTTGGCGGCTTATGCCCTCTCGCGACTCGGCTTCTGGGGTGCTGGCGTCCTGGGGACAGGGGTGTTCTTGACGTACCTGGTGCCCGACACCCTCCTGTTCATCCCGCTGTTCAAGATCATCGGCTGGCTCGGCCTGCTGAACTCGAAGTGGTCGCTGCTGCTGGTCTTCCCCACCGCCATCGTTCCGTTCTGCACCTGGATCCTGATCGGCTATTTCGCTTCGATCCCGCGCGAGCTGGACGACGCGGCGCTGGTGGATGGAGCCAACCACCTCCAGATGCTGCTCCGCATCTTCCTTCCCGTGGCCCTGCCGGGGCTGGTGGCCGCGGGCATCTTTGCCTTCACCATCTCCTGGGCGGGCTTCCTGTACCCGATGGCCTTCATCTTCTCCAGCCAGGAGCAGGTCCTGACCGTGGGCACGGTGACGTCGCTGATCAAGGGCGACGTCTACGCCTGGGGCGGGCTGATGGCCGGCGCGCTGATGGCCTCCCTGCCGCCGGTCCTCCTCTACGTCTTCCTGATGGACTACTACATCTCCGGCCTGACCGCGGGCAGCACCAAGGCCTGAAGCCCCAGGGACCATCGCGGACCCGGCACGGCCCGCGCCCCCCTGGCGGATCCCCAGCGGTTCCTTCCTCCCCACGGTTTAGTCGTGGCGGAGGAGGAATCCGGCAGCCGGCCGCACCCCCGGGGCCGGCCTATTCCGAAATCCCGCCAACTGGAGTAAGATCAGCGGCCCGACCCGAAGGTGGGGTCAGGGCAAGGGGTCTCCGTGTGACCTCCCCTGTGACTTCGAGAGACGATCAGCGGCTCGGCCTGGCCCTGGACCGTGCGGCGGCCGGGCGAGGCCTTTCGCGGGAGGCGGCGATCCACCTGCTGGAGCCGTCGGCGCCTCTGGAACCGTTGCTGGCGGCCGCAACGGCGCTGCGGGACCGGGGCAGGGGGAGAATCATCACCTATTCCCGCAAGGTCTTCCTGCCCCTGACCAACCTGTGCCGGGACCGCTGCGGCTATTGCACGTTCCGGCGCGATCCGGGAGACCCGGACGGCTGGGTCATGACGCCGGAACAGGTGCTGGAGGTGGTCGAGGAGGGGGCGCGGCTCGGCTGCACGGAAGCCCTGTTCAGCCTGGGGGATGCCCCCGAGGCCGTGTTTCTCGAGGCCAGGGCGATCCTCCTGCGCCTGGGGTACCGGCGGACGCTGGAGTACCTGCGTGCGGCCTGCGCGCTGGTCCTGGAACGCTCGCCGCTCTTTCCCCATGCGAATGCGGGTCTGATGGGCGAGCCGGACCTGCTTGCGCTCAAGCCTGTGAACGCGAGCATGGGCCTCATGTTGGAGTCTGTGAGTCCGCGATTGCTGGAGCCTGGTGGGCCGCATCATGGGGCCGTGACCAAGCATCCCCGGGCCCGCCTCCGCGTCATGGAGCTGGCGGGACAGATGAAGATCCCGTTCACCACGGGCCTGCTCATCGGCATCGGCGAGACCATCGCGGAGCGCGTGGACTCTTTGCTGTCCATCCGGGCGCTGCACGAGCGGCACGGCCACATCCAGGAGGTCATCATCCAGAACTTCCGGGCCAAGCCCACCATCCCCATGCGCGGCCATCCCGAACCCACGCTGGAGGAGATGCTGCGGACGACCGCCGTGGCCCGGCTGATCCTGGGGCCGTCCATGAACCTCCAGGCCCCACCCAACCTGACGCAGGAGTACGGCCGCCTGCTGGAGGCCGGGATCAACGATTGGGGCGGGGTCTCGCCTCTTACCCGGGACTTCATCAACCCGGAGGCCCCCTGGCCGCACCTGGAGGCTCTACGTGGTGTCACGTCGGGCCGCGGATTCCTGTTGCGGCTGCGCTTGCCGGTGTATCCTGAATACATTCTGGATCGGCCGGAGTACCTGCCGCCCGAGCTGGCCGAGCGCATTCGGGCGTCGGTGGATGGGGACGGGTTGGTTCCCGATAATGCAACCGCAAATGAACGCAAATGAACGCAAATGATTTCCTCCGGGAGGATCGAAACGAGAATCCGAAAACTGACATCTGACGGCCGGAGGATTGTCAGTTGTCTGTCGTCTGTTTTCCATTGAAGGGAGTTCCCATGGTGGCGACTGTCTTGCCATGTGATCCGGATACGGCGGTTCGAAGCGCATCCCCGATGATCGCGCGGATCCTGGAGCGGGCATTGGAGGGACGGGAACTCAGCCGCGAGGAGGGGTTGACTCTGGCGGAGATGGAGCCCGAGTCCCTGGGCGCCTTCGTGACCGTCGCAGACGAGATTCGCCGGCGCCGGGTGGGCGACCTCATCACCTACGTGGTGAACCGGAACATCAACTTCACCAACATCTGCATCATCGGCTGCAAGTTCTGCGCATTCAGCACGGGCCCCAATGCGGCCGACGCCTACGATCTGTCCTTCGAGGAGATCGCACGGAGGGCGGCCGAGGCATGGGCGCGAGGTGCCACGGAGGTCTGCGTCCAGGGGGGCCTGCCACGCGAACTGGAGGGCTCCCACTACCGGGACATCCTGCGGGCCATCAAGCGGGCCACGCCCGAGATCCACATCCACGCCTTCTCCCCCATGGAGGTGGTGTACGGCGTGGAGAAAACGGGGATGCCGCTCGCCGACTATCTTGCCATGCTGAAGGCCGAGGGGCTGGGCAGCCTGCCGGGGACGGCGGCCGAGATCCTGGACGATGACGTCCGCCAGCTCCTCTCGCGGAAGAAGGTGACGGTGACACAGTGGGTGGACGTCATCACGACCGCGCACCGCCTGGGCATCCCGACCACCTCGACCATGATGTACGGCCACGTGGAACAGCCGATCCACTGGATCAACCAGCTCTGCCTCCTGCGGGACCTCCAGAAAGATACGGGTGGGTTCACAGAATTCGTCCCGCTGGGTTTCGTCCACTTCAACACGCAACTGTTCCAGGAGGGAAAGTCCAGGACGGGCCCGACGGTGGAGGAGCACCTGAAGGTGCATGCGCTGGCCCGCCTCATGCTCCAGGGAGTGATTGACAACATCCAGGTGTCGTGGGTGAAGGCCACCGCGGGGGAGTACCTGCCGCCCGAGGAGTTTCACGCGCGGATCCGGGAGCTGGGCCGGATCCCGGCCGAGCGAAGCACGACCTACAAGCTGCTGAAGATCTTCCCTGGTCGTGCAAATTAGAGATCCGCTGGCCATCACCCCCAAGGCCAGCCCTCCGGGCTGCGGGCCTCGTCGATGCCGGGGCGGCCTTGCTCCGGGTCGTCCCGCCCAGGGGCGGGACTCCGCGCCGCCGTCACGCCAGAGGCGTGACACGGCGACCGGAACCGGCCGCCCCCGCGGACCCGCGCCTTGGGCTGGCCCCGGGGATTCGGCCATCGGGTAGACGTTTCTGTCTGATGATGAATCCCGAGGCGGCGGCCTGGCGGTCCAGAGGATGACCGAATGCGTATCGCCATCGTCGGCGGAACCGGTAAGGAGGGACAGGGCTTGGGCAAGGGGTGGGCCCGCGCGGGCCAGGAGGTCATCATCGGCTCGCGGGTGCTGGAGCGGGCATTGCGCGCGGCCGAGGCCATCAATGCGGCCGCGGGGCGCAGGGCCGCCACCGGGATGCTGAACCGGGACGCGGCAGCGGCCGGGGAGATCGCGGTCCTCACGGTGCCCTACGACGCGCACGCCGAGACGCTCCAGGATATCCGAGAGGCCGTTCGGGGGAAGATCCTGGTGGACGTCACGGTCCCCGTGGACCCGGAGAAACCGCTCCGGTTGCGGATTCCCCCGGGAGGTTCGGCGACGGAAGAGGCGCAGTTCCTGCTCGGGCCCGGGACCCGGGTGGTGACCGCCTTCCAGAACATCTCCCATACGCATCTGGCCCACGGGGAGACGACCGCCTGCGACATCCTGGTCTGCGGCGATGATGCCGATGCCCGCCAGGACGTGATCAAGCTGGCGGGGATGCTGGGGCTTCGCGGGCTGGACGTGGGGCCGGCGAGGAATGCCAGGGTGGTCGAGGGCCTCACGATCCTCTTGATGGAGATCAACCGGCGCTACAAGGCGCGGGGGGCGGGGATCCGGATCACCGGAATTCCCAATGCAACCGCAGATGAACGCAAATAAACGCAAATGGCCAACTTGGACGGGTCAGAGGAAGAATGAGCCATATCTGTGTTGATCTGCGTGTATCTGTGGTTGCATTGTTTTGAGGCTGATTCCTTGTGAGCGAGGGTCCGGGACAGGTTATGCGCATCGCGGTGCTGGCCGGCGGGGTGGGCGGGTCGAAATTCCTCTGGGGGCTGGCGCAGGAGGTGGGCGAGGAATCGCTCAGCGCCATTGTCAACACGGGGGACGACATCGAGCTTCACGGGCTCAGGATCAGCCCGGACGTGGACATCGTCACCTATACGCTGGCCGGCCTCGTGGACCCGGACAAGGGCTGGGGATTCGCAGGCGACACGTTCCACTGCATGGAGGTGCTGGCGAAATACGGCCAGCCCGCCTGGTTCAATCTGGGCGATCGGGACCTGGGGACGCACCTCTTCCGGACCCTGGCCCTCCGGCAGGGACGACGCCCGACCGAGGTCGCGGGCGCGATCCGGCGGGCGCTGGGCGTCCGGGTGCGCGTCCTGCCCATGAGCGACGATCCCGTTACCACGCACATCCTGGTGGGCGATGGCCCGATCCGGCACCTGCACTTCCAGGAATACCTGGTGCAGCGGGGAGCGGTTGACGAGATCCGCGGGATCGAATACCGGGGGAGCGCTCGCGCCCACCCGAGCCCGGAGGTCCTGGCCGCGCTCCGCGAGGCCGAGGCGATCTTCCTCGCACCCAGCAATCCGGTGGCCAGCCTCGGGCCCATCCTGGCCATTCCGGGAATCCGCGAGTGCCTGCAGAGCACGCGGGCGCCCATCGTCGCGATCAGCCCGGTGGTCGGCGGGCACTCCCTGAAGGGGCCCACCGACAAGTTCCTGCGCTGGGCCAAGGTCGAGGTCTCGCCCCTGGGGGCGGCGCGTCTCTACCACTCCGCCCTGAACGGCCTCGACGGGATGCTGATTGACAGGGCGGACGCGGGCGAGGCGGCGCGCATCGAAGAGCTGGGCATCCGGGTGCGCACGGAGGAGATCGTCATGCGCGGCCCCGAGGACAAGCGGCGGGTGGCCCGCGCGGCGGTGAAGTTCGTGGAGGAGCTGTGAGGCCCCGCACCGCGATCCTGATCCCCGTCAAGTCCACCGCCCGGGCCAAGGGACGCCTGGGATCGGTCCTGGACCAGACGGCGCGGCAGCAGCTCTCGCTGGCCATGCTGGAGGACGTGCTGGCCGCCGTCATGCCCGCGGCCGGGAGCGTGGTGGATGCGGTGTACGTGGCCACCTCGGATCCCGGGGCGATGGCCATCGCCCGGCGTCATGGGGCAACGGTCCTCCCGGAGAAAGAGCAGCGGTCCGAGAGCCATTCGGTGGACGCCGCGTCCCGGGCCTGCGCCGCGCGGGGCGTGGAGGCCGTCCTCACCATCCCGGCCGACGTCCCGGCCGTCCGGACAGAGGACATCGCGGCTCTCCTCTCCGCGGCGGGTGGATCGGACCACGCCGTCGTGCTGGTCCCGTCCCGCGACGGCCTGGGGACCAATGCCATCTGGCGGCGGCCGCCCCAGGCGATCCCCTCGCGGTTCGGGTTCGACAGCTTCCGCAAGCACCAGGTGGAGGCCGAGGGGCGGGGGCTCTCCTGGATGGCGCTCCAGGTGCCCCGCCTGGCCGTGGACCTGGACGAGCCGGAGGATCTGGCGGCGTTCCTGGAATGTTCCGGGGAGACCCGGACGCGCGCCCTGCTGGAGCGCCTGGGTGTCCCGGGGCGTCCGGAGCGGTCCGGGGACGGGGGGCTCTCGCTGGTGGGGCTGCCCGGGATCCCGGAGGTAGCCGAGGGGGATG
>JACQXP010000010.1 GCA_016208645.1 Candidatus Methylomirabilota bacterium
TCCGGCGGGCCGAGCAATGCCGGGTCTTCCTCCGCGACCATCACGCGGGGTATATTCCGTGGGAGACGTTCGAGGAGCACCTCCAGATCCTGCGAGGCAATAACGTGAAAGGCGACAGCGACGAGTCGGTGGGGCCCGTGCGCGCGGGCCAGGGGCTCCTGGCCGGACTGCTGCGGTGCGGCCGCTGTGGCCGCAAGCTCCACGTCCGCTACTGGGGGAAGCGCGGCACCGCGGCCCGCTATCTCTGCCAGGGGGCTTTTGGCGGAGGGGGCGACTACTGCCAGGGGTTCGGGGGACGGCTCGTCGACGAGCGCTTTGGCCAAGAACTCCTGGCGGTGCTCTCGCCCCTGGGCCTACGGGCGAGCCTCGCGGCCGCCGACCGGGTGAGCGCACGAGACCAGGACCAGCGGCACGCCCTGGTGCGACAGCTCGAGCAGTGTGAGTACGAGGCGACGCGCGCCTGCGAGCAGTACAACGAGGTCGATCCGCGCAACCGCCTCGTCGCGGCGGAGCTCGAACGGCGGTGGAATGCAAAGCTCGAGGAGCGCGATCACCTCCGCGCGGCGCTCGCAGAGCTGGACGGGGCGGCCCAGGTCCTGGGCGAACGCGAGCGCGAGCGGATCCTGGCCCTGGGGGCCCGGTTCCGGGAGGTCTGGGCGAGCGAACACTGCCCCGTGGAGCTGAAGAAGCACATCCTCCGCGCCGTGGTCGAAGAAGTGATCGTGAACAAGGAGGAGGCAGGCGTCCTGCGTTTCGTGATCCACTGGAAGGGTGGCAGCCACACCCAGTTCGCCATGGCGCGGCCCCTCTCCGGCCATGAACAGCGGACGGCACCGGAGGACGTAGACATCATCCGGCAACTGGCCGTGCGCTACGGGGATGATGAGATCGCGGTGGTGCTCAACAAGCTCGGACGCCGGACCGGGAAGGACAAGCGGTGGAACGCGGAGCGCGTGCGCACCGCGCGCAGCACCTATGCCATCCCGGGCCACCACCGGACCGTGCCAGACCCGGAGCTCCTCACGCTGGGGCGGGCGGCCAAGCACTGCGGGGTGAGCCAAGGGACCATCATGCGCCTGGTGAGCAGCGGCATCCTGACCAAGCACCAGATTGTGCCCTGGGCGCCGTGGGAGATTCGACGGTCAGATCTGGAGTCACCCGAGGTCCAGCGGGTCCTTCATCGACTCCGGGAGACAGGGAGATCGGGCCTTCAGGGGGTCCACTCAAGAAATCAGCAGACGCTTTTCTAATCAAATCAAGGAGATGGGAATGGCAGGTATTATGATTGACGTTGCAGTTCGAGGAAGTATGGTTCCTCCTGACAGAGGATGGACTTGTACCGGTTCTGGAAGACGTAGCCGTGCCGTCGGTGGCGGCGGTTGAACGTCACTGCGTACCCGGTGAGCAGACGGCGCATCACGGTGGGCAGGGGGACCGCCCCTGGTTGCAGGAGGAGGTGGACATGATTCGGCAGCAGGGCCCACGCGTAACAGGCAGTCCGCGTCGCGGTCAGCACTGCTTCAAGGCGGGCCACAAAGCCCTCGCGATCCGTGTCATCCCGGAAAACGGGCTGGCCCTCGATGCCGCGGCAGATGACGTGGTGGAGTGCCCCGGGCGCGTCCAGGCGGGATTGGCGTGGCATGGGGACCTTCTATCAGACGCACTCGAATGTAGCAAGGCATAATTGCATGCCCGTCCCCTATTTGTGGATTGTGGGCAATCAGATGGGCCTCCAGTGGACACAAGGAAAGAAGCTCTGGTAGCATCAGGCCGCGTCACCGTCCGGCTGACGCCAGGCTGTCCTGAGATCCAGCACAATGAGACTGCCGTGCCCTTCCAATTCTTCGGAACATCCGGCGCCGTCCCGTCGCCCGGCCGGGACAACACGGCCCTGGCCTTGTATTCGAAGGACGAGGTCGTGCTGGTGGACTGCCCGGGGAGCCCGTACCAGAAGATCCTGGAGGCGGGACTGGATCCCATGCGGGTCTCCTGGCTGATCGTCACGCACCGCCATGTGGATCACGTGTACGGCATCCCGTCGCTGGTCCACAACATGGGGCTGGCCGGGCGACGGACGACGCTTCACGTGTACGCCCTGGTCGAGACCATGAAGATCCTCCGCGGCTTCATGGACCTGTTCCCGCTGGAGGAGAAGATGCCCTACCGGATCGAGCTGCACGAGGTGCCGGCAAAGGAGGCACACGAGGTCCTCCGGACCAGGGGGTTCACGATCCGGTCCACGCCGGTCAAGCACGGCGCACCGAACATCGGCCTTCGGGTGGAGTTCGACTTGCCGGGAGAGCGGGGTGTGGTCGTTTACAGCAGCGACACCAGCCCCTGTCCCTCCCTGCTGGCCCTCGCCCGGGGTGCCGACGTTCTGATCCACGAGGCGACATTTCTCCATTCGGACGCGGCGCGAGCGGCTGCAGACGGCCACACGACAGGCTATCAGGCGGGAGAAGTCGCCAAGCAGGCCGGGGTGAAGCGCTTGCTCCTGTGCCACTTCAGCGCTGACCTGCACGGGCGCGAGGACGAACTGCGCCAGGAGGCGATGCGCTCTTTCGAGGGGCCGGTGGAGATTCCGGAGGAACTGCGGGAGTACCGAATATAGCGCCGAGAGAGGGTGGGGCAGAGGTTACGCAATTGCGCAAGCCTGGCGCCGATATCGGCGGAATTGTCCAGAAGTTGCGGTTGGTGAGGTCACTTTGGACCACGAGGTCGGCCTATACCCCGGCGGGTCCCCTTCACACCACGGGATCGGGTCGCTCCAGCGGAAGGTCGACCAGTCGAACGCGGAGCGTATTCGAACCCTCTCTCTTCCACAAGCCTCAGCGCCTCATTTTCTGCCGCCATCCACATAGGCTCAGCTTCGGGGCTCCAGTACTCGTGGAAGTCCCTGGCGATCGCCCGGGCATCTTCCAAAATCTGCCGCCGCAATTCTTGTCGCCGTTCTGACCCCATAACTCCCCCCTGATCCAAATGTACCTTTTCCTCTATTCAAAGGTCAATTCCCGGGACAGCCGCCCGGGCGAACCCCCGGAAACCGTATGGCTTAGACCATCTTAAAGAGAGAGCCGAGGGTGCGGCCCAGGAGCCTGTTGGCCAGCAGCATGGAGGCCAGGACGACCACGGTGAGCAGGGTCCCCAGGGCAGAGGCCGGGCCGAGGAGGTCGGCGAGAAGGTACTCGTAGATGGCCACCGTCATCGTTTTCCACTGGGCCGAATAAAGGATGATGGTGGTGGACAGCTCGCCCAGGAGCGTGGAGAAGGTGATGCTGGCGCCGGCCAGGACGCCGGGGAGCATGAGGGGAAAGGTGATCCGGATGGAGGTGCGGAGCCAGGACGCGCCGCAGGTCGCCGAGGCCTCTTCCATGGCCGGATCAATCTGCGTCAGCGCCGCGCTGGCCGAGCGGAAGATGTAGGGCATGCGCCGGATGACGTAGGCCACCGCCAGGATCAGCCAGGTTCCGCTGAGGACCAGCAGGCCCGAGGAGAACCCGCTCAGGATCGCCACCCCCACGGCGATGCCGGGAAAGATGAAAGGCAGCGTGATGGTCAGGTCCAGCAGCCACCGGCCGCGCAGGGCCTTGCGGACCGCCACGTAGGCCATGAGGGTTCCGAGGACCCCCGCGGTCAGCGTGGCCACCGTCGCCAGGAAAAGGCTGTTCTGCATCGGGCTCCAGGCATTCGCGAAGACCCGCCGGTAGTTCCCGAGGGAAAACGCCGTCGGCAGCGCTCCCCTCCCCCACGTCTCCGCAAAAGACGTCATCAGGATCATCAGGTGCGGGACCAGGGCCACCCCCAGGACCAGGGCGCAAAAGGCCATGGCCACGGCCCGGATGCCGCGCCCCTGAAGCTCGCGCGCCGCACGCGTGGCCCCCGTGACGGTGATGTAGCCGCGTCGTTGGCTGAGGTGGTGTAGGAGGAAGAGGGAGACCGCGGTGAACGCGACGCTCACCAGGGCGATGGCCCCGGCGGCATTCAGGTCGAAGTACCCGACGATCTGGAAGTAGATCAGCGTCGTCAGGACGTAGTACTCCCCGCCCAGCACCGCGGGCACGCCGAAGCTCCCTAACGACTGCATGAAGATGATGACCATCCCGGCGGCGATGGCTGGCGTCACCAGGGGCAGGGTGATCGTCCGGGTGATGCGGAAGCGTCCGGCCCCCATGATTTGCGCGCTCTCCTCCAGGGAAGGATCGGCCGAGGCCAGGGCGCCGTAGGCCAGCAGGAAGACGTACGGGAAATATCCGAGCGTGAAGGCCAGGATGATCCCCGGCGCCCCGTAAATGGAGGGGAGCTGGAGGCCGAGCGCCCGCTTCAGCAGGTTGGTGAGGATGCCGTTTCTTCCGAGGAGCAGGATCCAGGAATAGGCCCCGAGAAACGGCGGAACCACGAGGGGCAAGGTGCCCAGCGACAGAAGGAGCGTTTTGCCCGGAATCCTGACGCGCGCCAGGAAGAAGGCCATGGGCAGTCCGATGAGCAGCGCCAGCAAGCTGGCGACCAGGCTCACCGTCAGGGAATGGAGCAAGGCCTTGCGGTACAGCGAGGACGAGGCGAACCGGGAGAAATGCTCCAGGGTGAAGTTGGCCAGGCGCAGCGGCTCGTCCACGCGGAAGAAGCTGTTCAGGATGATGCGCGAGATGGGATAGACGAGGAAGACCAGCAGGATCAGCGCCGCCAGGCCGAGGACGAGGGCCGCCACGAGATCAGCGCGTCGCCACCAAGGGGCGCCGGGCATCCTCACGGCGCCTCAGCCCAGGGTCGCTGCGTTCCCGGATACGCCCGGAGATCTGCGAGGTCGAAGTGCAGGGTTACCGGCGTCCCGGCCTCGAGACCGGGGAGGAGACGTTGCTCGTCGGCCAGGACCGGCCGGTCCTCGCCCACGTCCAGCGTGTAGCGGACGATCCCTCCCAGGAAGATGACGCGGGTCACCGTCCCCTGCAGGCGCACGGCGAAGCGCCCGCGATCGTCCCCCATCCGCACGCGCTCGGGCCGGATGAAGAGGGTGGCCGCGTCCCCCTCCGCCGGATCCCACGCCGGATCACCCCGGGCGACGTCGAAGACCGCCCCCGAGGCCAGGCGCACACGGATCCGGTCGTGCTGGCGTCCCACCACCTCGGCCTGCAAGAAGTTTGCCTTCCCCAGGAAGTCGGCCACCCCCACCGACGCGGGCGCCTCGTACGCCTCGGTCGGCGTCCCCACCTGCACCACGCGGCCAGCGTACATCACCGCCAGCCGGTCGGAGATGCAGAGCGCCTCCTCCTGGTCGTGGGTCACGTAGATCGTGGTGATCCGGGCCCGTTGCTGGATCTTCCGGATCTCCTCGCGCATGTAGACGCGAAGCTTGGCGTCCAGGTTGGACAGCGGCTCATCCAGAAGGAGCAGGCGCGGGCCATACACCAGCGCCCGTGCCAGGGCGATCCGCTGCTGCTGCCCCCCGGAGAGCTGGGCCGGTCGCCGCGCCTCCAGGCCCGCCAGCCCGACGAGATCCAGCGCCTCGTGGACCCGGCGCCCCATCTCCGCCTCGGGGAGGCGGCGGACGCGCAGACCGTAGGCTACGTTCTCGAAGATGCTCATGTGGGGATACAGGGCGTAGCTCTGGAAGACCATGCCCAGGTTGCGGCGGAAGGGCGGGAGGCTGGTGAAATCCTGCCCGTCGAAGACGATCTTGCCGGCCGAGGGGATCTCGAGGCCCGCGATCAGGCGCAACGTGGTGGTCTTGCCGCAGCCGCTGGGGCCGAGGAGCGTGAAGAGTTCCCCCTCCTGCACCTGGAGGGAAATGTCCAGCACGGCGACCACGCGCTGATCGCCGGCGCCGAACTCCTTGCAGACCCCCTCGAGGACTAGGCTGGCCGGCATGGGGGGAGGGATCGGGACATGCCGGGAGGACGGCGGCCAGGGCGCTGGGAGCCGGACGCCAGCCTCACCTCAATTGCACCCCGGATCATTTCGCGGCCATCACCTCTTCGAATTTCTTGAGATTGGCGGCCTTGTCCCGCGCCGCCTTCTCCACGTCGTAGTCGAAGAACTTGATCTCGCCCGTGGGCTTCAGGCCCGGGGGTGGCGCGACGTCCTTGCGCACCGACCGGCGGAAGAACGGCTTGCCCGCAGCGATGGCGTGCGCCTCCCTCGAGTTGAGGAAGTCCAGAAACAGCCTGGCGTTCTCCGGGTCGGGCCCGCCCTTGATGATGCCCACGGCGTCGTAGCGCAGGCCGGTCCCCTCGGCGGGATGCACCGCCTCCACTGGGCGCCCCTCGCTCTTGAGTTTGAACACGTTCTCTTCCCCCGTCAGGCCAACGGCGAACTCGCCCGTGCCGACCCCCTGGTAGGCCAGCTTCGACGACGAAGTGATGGTCGCGTTCTTCACCACCTGCTGGACCAGGGGCCAGCCGTGGAGCTGGAGCATCTGGGCCAGTTGGGCGAAGGCCGATCCTGACAAGGCAGGATTGGCCATGATGATCTTCCCCTTCCATTTGGGATCGCCGAGGTCCTTCCAGGCCCGGGGGGCCTCTGCGGCGGGGACGAGCGTGGTGTTGATGATGAGTACTTGCAGCGGCATGCTGAAGCCGTAGTAGCGTCGCTCTCTGTCCTTCATCTGCTCGGGAAAGTCCGCGTCCAACTTCGAGACGTAGGGCTGGAAGAGATCGGCCATCTGGATGAAGGACTCCTTGCTGGCGGCGAGCATGATGTCGCCCTGGGGTCGGGCCGCCTCGGCCTTCATCCGGGTGAACAGCTGCCCCACCCCGGCAGAGATGATCTCGACCTTGACGTCCGGGTGCTGGCCGTTGAAGGCCTTGGCAAAGGCCTCCCCGAATTCTGCGGTGTCGGCGTTGTAGATCACCACCCTGCCGGCGGCGAGGGTCGTCGGTGCCCAGGCCAGCCCGGCGCTGAGCAGGATTGCGAGAGTGGCTCCCAAAACACTGCGTCGTCTCATGACTCGACCTCCTCCCCCCCCATGTGGTGGTACGGTGACCTGTGCGTGCCCCTTTCCCAGGGAAACGGCCGGTCGTCAGGATCCGGGCCGACCCGTCGGCGGCTCTGTGGCTATCATTTCGCAAGGCGAGGCCGGTTGTCAAGGAAAGCGAGGCGGCACCGGCACCGGCGGCATTTCATTTGCTCCAGGAGACTGCTCCGGGATAGGATGCGCCCGAGGGGTCAGCCCACTGGACAGGGCCACCTGCGAAAGGGGGAACACATGAGCAAGCTGCCGACGCCGTACCAGGAGTTCGCGCGAAAGTACAAGGCGGTCTGGAAAGCCTACGACGAGCTGGGTGTCGCGTGCCACCGGAGCGGCCCGCTTCCCCCCAAAGTCCGCGAGCTGGTCAAGCTGGGCATGGCGATTGGCGCCCGGATGGAGGGCGCCGTGCATTCCCACACGCGCCGGGCGCTGGAGGCGGGGGCAACGGCCGAGGAAATCCGGCACGCGGTGTTCCTGGCGGTGACCACGCTCGGTTTTCCGACGACCATGGCGGTCCTCACCTGGGTGGAGGACATCCTCCGACCCAGGAAGGCCTCCCGGGCGCGGCGCCGCTAGCGGTGGGCTCTGCCCGAAAGCCCTTGCCGCTCCCCGCGCCAGGGAAGTAGACTACCCTTGAAGTGCGGCACACCGAGGGGGTTGCATGCCGTTTCGAGCCGATCCCTCCAAGGAATACTACGCGATCCTGGGCCTGAAGGAAGACGCCTCGCCTGACGACATCCGGAAGGCCTATCGGAAGCTGGCCCTGCACTACCACCCCGACCGGAACCGCGGCGACGCCGGCGCAGAGGAACGCTTCAAGGCCATCAGCGAGGCCTATGCCGTCCTGATTGATCCGGAGAAGCGCCGGATGTACGACCTGTCTCGCCGCGCCGAGGTCGGCACCGGCGTCGGGACCGCAGCGGGCGCTCGGAGCGGGCCGGGGGTATATTCCAGCCAGGAAGACATCCTCCGGGATCTCCTCCACAACCGGGACGCCGCCACGATCTTCGAGGAGCTCACGCGCGAATTCCAGCGCATGGGCTTCCGCTTCGACGACGGGTTCGTCCGCCACGTCTTCTTCGGGGGCGGGGGGATCGTGTTCGGCGGGATCTTCTTCGGCGGACCCTTTACCTGGGGTAGGAGGGCGGACCGCGAGTATCCCGGGTTCGGCCGGCGGATGGAGCCCTGGGGGCCGTGGCTTCAGCGCACCGGCGAAGGCGAACAGCCCGGACTCTTCACACGGCTTGGCCGCGCCCTGCAAGGGGTGGTGAGCGGCCTCGGGCGGGTGGCCCGCTTCGCCCTGGGCGCGGGCGAGCGGGGTGAGGATATCCGCCACGACCTGCCCATCACGCCGGAAGAGGCCCGGCAGGGAGCCAGGAAGCGCTTCCGCTTTGCCCGCGGCGGCGATGTCGAAGAGGTCGTGGTCACGGTTCCCCCCGGCGTCCGGCCGGGGACCCAGCTCCGCCTGCGGGGGAAGGGTCTCATCGGCAAGACGGGCGAGCCGGGCGATCTGTATCTCCGAGTCACGCTTGCAGAATGACCAAATCCCAATGACCAATGACGAGTTGCTGATGGTATTTCCGTGAAGCCCCTTGACGGCGCGCTGCGGGACCCATCGCACCGCCCGGGGCGGGCGAGGTGCGATGGGTGCCCCACCATCATTGGTCATGAGGCGTCAGTTCAGGGGCAGACCGGATGACCCGTGAAATCCGCAAAACCGTGTGTCCGCACGATTGCCCCGACACGTGCAGCATTCTCGCCACGGTCGAGGACGGGCGGGTCCTGAGCTGCGACGGGGATCCCGATCACCCCTTCACCCAGGGCGGCCTGTGCCACAAGGTGCACCGGTATGCCGAGCGGATCTATTCGCCGCTGCGGGTGCTCCATCCCATGCGGCGGGTGGGGGCGAAGGGCGAGGGGAAGTTCGCCCGCATCTCCTGGGACGAGACCCTGGGCGAGGTGGCGGACCACCTGCAGGCGATCGCGGCTGAATATGGCGGCGAGGCGATTCTGCCCTTCTCCTACGGTGGGACGCTGGGGCTCATCCAGCGAAAGGCCGGCCACGCCTTCTTCCATCGCCTGGGCGCCTCCCGGCTGAAGCGGAACATCTGCGACACGGCGGCCGAGGAGGCCTGGCTGGCGACCTATGGACTGAACGTCGGCACCGACATGGAGGGCATCGAGCGCTCCGACCTCGTGATCCTCTGGGGCATCAACGCCGTCCACACCAACATCCACGGAATGCACTTCGTGAAACGGGCACGGCACAACGGCGCCCGGCTGGTCGTCATTGATCCCTACCGGAACCGAACCGCCAGGATGGCGGACGTCCACCTGATGCCCCGACCCAGCACCGACGCCGCCCTGGCCCTGGGCATCGCCTGCGTCCTGATCCAAGAGGAGCTGATTGACCGGGCCTACATCGAAGCGAACACGTTCGGATTCGACGCCTACAAGCGGGAGGCCCTGCAGTACCCGCCGGAGCGGGCCGGGGAGATCACCGGCGTCCCCCCCGAGGCCATCCGGGCGCTGGCCCGCGAGTACGGCCGGGCCCGGGCGCCCTTCATCCGGGTGGGAAACGGCCTCCAGCGGCACACCAACGGCGGCCAGGCCATTCGCGCCATCATCTGCCTGCCCGGTCTGGTTGGCGCCTTCGCGCGGCCAGGGGGTGGCGCCCTCTGGGAGACCTTCGGCGCGTTCCCCGTGAACTTCGCGGCCATCGAGGGGGAGGACCTGCAACCGCACCCGACGCGCGAGGTCAACATGGTGCAGTTGGGGGACGCGCTCCTCACGCTGGACCGGCCACCCGTCAAGGCCCTCTTCGTGTACCAGGCCAACCCCGCGGCCAACATGCCGGACCAGAGCAAGGTCGTGGCCGGACTCTCCCGGGAGGACCTCTTCACGGTCGTGCACGAGCAGATCCACACGGACACGGTGGATTACGCCGATATCGTCCTGCCGGCGACGACCAGCTTCGAGCACGCGGACCTGTACCGGAGCTACGGCCACTATCACCTGCAGTTCGCCCATCCCGCCATCCCGCCCCTGGGCGAGGCCCGGTCCAACCTCCAGCTCTTCCAGGCGCTGGCCGAGCGCATGGGATTCACCGAGCCGATCTTCAAGAGGACGACCGAGGAGCTGGTCCGGGACCTCCTGGCGGTGGATCACTCCTATCTCGCCGGCATCACCTATGACCGGGTGGTCTCGGGCGATCCGATCCGGGTGAACTTCCCCCGGGTCGGCGATCCCTTCGCCGCCGGATTCGGCACCCCGTCGGGAAAGCTGGAGTTCGTCTCCCAACGCCTGGTGGCCCGCGGTCTGCCCGCCGTGCCGGGCTACGTCCCGGCCGTCGAGGGGCACGAGCGGAAAACGCCGGAGTTCCCGCTCCAGCTCATGACGCCGCCGTCCAAGGATTTCCTCAACACCAGCTTCGGATCGGTGGAGCGGATGGTGCGGTCCGAGGGAAAGCCGCGGCTCAGGATCAATCCGGCCGATGCGAAGCCGCGGGGGATCGCGCACGACGGGTTGGTCCGGGTCTCTAACAGACGGGGCGACTGCCTCCTGTATGCCGAGGTGACAGAAGATGTGCCGCCCGGCGTCCTGGTCGCCGAATCCATCTGGTGGGCGAAGCACCATCCGGGCGGCAAGGGGATCAACCAGCTCACCTCGCAGCGGCTGACCGACCTGGGTGAATGCAGCACCCTGCACGAGAATCTCGTCAACGTCGCCGTCGCTGACTGAGCCACGGGGGGGAGGATGCCACAGGAGCGCTTGACGATCCGGGTGGGCGGCCTGAACCTTGCCGCGGTCCTCCATCTTCCGGAGGGGGGCCGGCGCCCCTGGCCCTGCGTGATTGCGGCGCACGGCCTCTTGAGTTCCAAGGACAGCGACAAGTACGTCCAGATCGGTGAGGAGTTCAGCCAGGCGGGATTCGCCGTCTGCCGCTTCGACTTCCGGGGCTGCGGGGAGAGCGAGGGAAGCCTGGCGGAAACGACGATGGCCCAGCGCGTCGCCGATCTTCGGGCCGTCGTGGAGCGGATGCGTGCGTATCCCGCCCTGAGCGGGCGGGTGGCCCTGGTGGGGAGCAGCCTGGGCGGGTACGCGGCGCTCTTCGTGGCCAACCAGGACTTCAAGGTCAAGGCCGTGGCCGCCTGGGCGACGCCGGCCAATCTGGATGATCTGGCCGAGCGGCCGGATGCGGTGCGCGCGCAGGGACTCGGGGACGCATTCATCGGAGAGCTGAAGATGGGGCGGTACCTGCGGGCCCCCGTCGGCACGCGGTACTGCCTGATCATCCACGGGGATCAGGATGAACTGGTTCCCGTGGAACACGCTCGGCACCTGTACGAGGTCGCCCTGAACCCCAGGCATCTGGAGATCATTCCCGGGGGGAACCACCAGCTCACCGACGCGACCCACCGGCGCGACGCGGTTCGGTTGAGCCTGAACTGGATCGGGCGGTATCTGTGAAAAAGCGGGGGTCAGGGGTCGGGGGCCAGTCCGCCTTTGGCGGACCGACACCCAACCCCCGCCTGCCTGGCTGAAGGCTGTGGGCTGAGATCAA
>JACQXP010000011.1 GCA_016208645.1 Candidatus Methylomirabilota bacterium
GGACGACCTGGCCGATCCAGGTGATGTACTGCCGGTGCAACGGGAGATCCAGTCCCAGCCGATGCCGGACGTCCTCCGCCATCTGCGGGGTGGCGTCCGGACCCAGCATCGTGGTGATGGGGTCGCCCGGTGTCGCGTGGAGGAGCAGGAAGGCCACCACCGACACCACGAATAACGCGATCACCACGCGACCGGCCCGCCCGAGAAAGTAGGCGGTCATGGCCGGACGACCCGGGGAGAGAGGACCATGGGACTCAGACGGCCACCTCGAGGGAGCGGCCCAGCGCCGCGGTCCAGCAGACGGGGCCCGATTCCTCGATCACGAAGGTATCCTCGATATGGTACCGGGCGCCGTCCAGGTAGAAGCTGTGCTCGATGCAGATGACCATCCCCGGCTCCAGGACCATGGGGTTCCCCTCGTGAAGCCGGGGCTCTTCGTGGGGGCCCAGCCCGATGCCGTGGCCGAGAAACTCTCGCGCGTACCCCGGGAGCCGTTCGTTCATGAACGTGAAGCCCCAATTGTACACGTCGATGCAGGAGCGCCCGGGCTTGAGGTACATCCCGATGGCCAGGCTGCCCTCGTCCAGGGCCCGGTAGACTTCTTGCTGCCGGTCGGTCGCCCTCCCGAGGATATAGGAGCGGACGAAGTCCGACTCGTAGCCCCGGTACACGCAGCCCATGTCCACCTTCACGAAGTCCCCGCGAACGGGTGGTGGGCGAACCCGCGGGTCGCGTTCGAACCGACGTAGATGAACCCGACCTTTTCCGCCCCCTCGCGCAGCATGGTGAACTGGGCGGCCAGGGCCAGGTCGCGCTCGGTTGCCCCCACGGCGATCGCCTGGCGGAAGCTGTCGTGTGCCTTGACCGTGATCTCCGCCGCCCGTTTGAGGTTGGCAATCTCCTCGGGGGTCTTGACGGCGCGGATCCGCCCGATCAGCTCGGATGCAGGCACCCAGGAACAGCCCGGCAGGGCGGCGCGCAATTGGTCGAAGAACGGGGCGGGGAGGACGGTCTCCTCGTAGCCCAGGCGAAGGCCGGCGGCCTTCCGGTCCTGAAAGCCGGCCCGGACCGCGGCGAAGAAGTCGGGATAGAATTCCCGGTCCCGATCGCTGGCCTTCTCCGCGCGGATGTAGGCGCGGACGTCCTGGATCCAGCTCATGTGCTTGGCCAGGCGGAAGTCCACCGACGGGACCACCAGGAAGGGTTCCAGGGCAGCGTCGCGGAAGGCGACGGCGGCGAACGGCCGGGTCGCCAGGCTGGCACCCGCGTTGTGGAAGTCGCTGGCGTAGGTGACGTTGAGGGCGTTGCGGAGGAACAAGGCGTCCAGCCCCTGCTCGGCCATGAGACGCTGGGCCCGGGAGCGGTTCATGAGCATGGGGGTTCCCCTTCGTGGCGATGCTGACCCACTGCGAGATGTCGGCCAGAACTTGGAAGGCCCTGCGGCACTGCGACGGGCTGTCCGCTCGAGAAGGAGACACCCCGTAGGTTGCGCTGACGCATTGCCTATACTCCAGGGCGCTCGCGCAAGTCAAGGGATTTGCCAGCCCCTGCCGGAGTTCCCCTCGGGCTGCTTCGGGGAGGTTTCACTCGACATCCTCCTGTCCGATCTCCGCGTCCAGGATCTCCTGGGCAAACCGCTCGTCCGACGGCCGGACAAAGACCCGCCAGCGGACTCAGCGAGGCCAGATGTCGGCGTTGGCGAGTTCC
>JACQXP010000012.1 GCA_016208645.1 Candidatus Methylomirabilota bacterium
GGTAAGAGGTATCGGACGTTGACGCTCAAAGGGTAATTCTCGTGTAGCGAGCTCGTGCGCGAGACAAGCCTCGTATGCACCTTCCAAGAGGCCTGGACCAAGCGCGCGGTGCACCTGCATCGCGGCACCGATGATCTCCTTGCTCAGGGCATTAATATCCATAGGTATTCTTTGCGTGCTTTGCGTCCTTTGCGGTTGACCTGCACTGTCCGGGACTATCCGGATTAGAACGGGATCCCGGTAAAGAGCAAGAGGGCGCGTCCCAGGACCTCGCCCAGGAGCACCGTCAGGATCGCAATGTAGAAGAAGCCCGTCGCGGACTGGACGTTGGGGATCTTGAGGGTGTTCCGGATGACCAGCGCGACGACCAGCGTGGCCAGCGTCCCGATCAGGACGCGGCCGCCGAACAGGATGGGACGGCCGGGGATCACGCCCAGGATGCGCCCTGCCAGCGCCGGGTCCCCGACTGCGAGGGCCAGGAGAGCGTAGGCGACCGGGAAGAGGCCCTGGACCAGCACCGCCACGAGGAACCAGTGGGCCATCCGCCAGACATGCCGCGTGGGAAGGCCCGGTTCGTTCAGATACCAGTGGCCCAGAAGCATCCCGGTGAACGTCAGCCCCAGGAGGGCACTGGACAGCCAGGCGTTGGCCAGGATCGCCAGGGCGGGGAGTGCCCGCGCGTCCCGACCGAGGGCGAAGGCGTCCAGGCCCAAGCCTGCCACTCCGGCGATGCTCGCCCACCAGAGGAGTCTCCGGCTCCAGCCCGGGTGCTTGCCCCAGAGGGAAATCAGGAAGGCCAGCACCAGCAATCCGTACACCAGCAGGGTCCCCGTCGCGGGGACCGCGAGGAGGTGGAAGAGCTGCCCCCAGGCCGCGCCGGCGGAGAGGCCGTGGACCAGGAGCCATATCCGCGCCCAGAGGGCCAGCACCGCGAGACCCAGGTAGATCCCGGCCGTCATCCGGTAGAAGCCCCACCCGATCCCTTCCATGGGCACCAGGAGCATGGCGACCA
>JACQXP010000013.1 GCA_016208645.1 Candidatus Methylomirabilota bacterium
TAATTCGCCGGCCTTTGTCGAGGCAATCAGGCGATCATCGCAGATCGCGCCCCCTACGATCTCCCTGGATTCGTTTCCCCCTCGATAACATCCGAGAGGGATATGGCGAATGAAGCGTGACTGCACGCCACGGCAAGGGCAGTACCTTGCGTTCATCTACTACTACACCAAACTCAACGGGCGTCCTCCGGCCGAAGCAGACATGCAACGATACTTCAGAGTGTCGCCCCCCACGGTGCATCAGATGGTATTGAATCTGGAGGAACGTGGGTTGATCACGAGAGTGCCCGGAGAGCCGCGCTCCATCCGTGTCTTGCTGTCACGCGAAGAGCTGCCAGACTTGGAGTGATTCACTGCGCCCGTCTGGTCAGGGCAAGTGTGCTGGAGCCGCTCGGCAGGATTCCTTTGACAGCGAGACGCCCCGTGCACTATAGATAGTTCGCGCAAGATACAGGGGTCAGGGAGGATATCGCATGACGGAGAAGGAGTATCCGCCTGTTCCACCTATTGATCCCCGATACTTCCAGGACCTGGATTGGGCGTACGCTCACTATAACAGGCTCGCCGCGGCCTATCCTAATCAATGGGTTGCCGTAGTAGACGGCCGGGTAGTGGCCGCGAGCCTGGACTTGGGGGTGGTAGAGGAAGAAGCACTCCAGGTCGCCGGGCGAACGGATGTGGCAATCCTTTTTGTGGAGCACGGGATCCACGTCTATGCTCATCCGACTCTTGGTCCGCACGCGCCTTGACCTCGACGCCCTCGAAGCCGGCGTTGCACCTCGGCTTATTCGAATCACGGCTGCGGTCTCCATTCTGACTCCTTCTGGTTGGTCCCTACCCCGCGAGGGCATCATAGATACAGGGAATCCCGTCACCCTCGTTCCTCACCGAGCATGGTCCGGGGCATCCGTTGAGTTCTTGACTCCAACCTATCGGCCTCTCCAGGGACTTGGTTCAACAGCACAGACTGCCATTCGTGGCCGCCTTGGCCGCCTCACTCTCAGCATTGAGGACGGTCAAACCTCATCCCCACCCCTCCAGACTGTTGCCTACCTTCTCGACGATGATCGAGCGCCTCTTCTGCTCGGCTGTGAGGGGATTCTCACCCGCGCAATCCTGACGACCAATCTGGCGGTCGGCCAGGCCTCCCTGGAATTCTGACTCTACGATCCATTCTTATCTTATACGATTCGGGGGAGAGAGATGAGCAAGCAGAAGCAGCGGGGAGCAGCATCGA
Source organism: Candidatus Methylomirabilota bacterium (assembly GCA_016208645.1). Lineage (GTDB taxonomy): Bacteria > Methylomirabilota > Methylomirabilia > Methylomirabilales > 2-02-FULL-66-22 > 2-02-FULL-66-22. The sequence continues at coordinate 1,238 of JACQXP010000013.1, forward strand.
AGAAGAAGGGACCCCTGGATCGCCTGACAGGGGACGAGGCGGTGACGGTGCTGCGCCTCCTGTGGGAAGAGCGCCCCGAGCTGAGGAAGGAAGTTGAAAGGCTAGCCAAATCGGTCCTCGGAGGCGTTTCCGTCGAGGATGTGGCCGATGCTGTGGAGGATGCAGTACGGTCACTGGACCTCGACGATCTCAGCTCCCGTGCCGGCCGCCACCGGGACGGCTACGTCGAACCGTCGCAAGCAGCCGTAGACCTCGTCGAGGAAGCCGTGATGCCTTTCATCGAAGACATCAAGCGGCGCGCAGAGGCGAGGCAGCAGGCTGCGGCCCTGAACACTTGTGTGGGAGTCGTCCTCGGGCTCTACCGCCTGCGGAACCGCGAAGGAGACCCGTTTCTGGGATGGGCGGCGGATTCGCCAGACGAGATGGCGGGCGAGGCAGTCGTCACACTTCGTAAGGCCTTGCGCAAAGCCAAGACCGCCAGGGGCGGCCCTCAGGGCTCCACGAGTCTCCCTGTTATTTTTCGCGAGACTGCACCCGAGTGGGCCGACATGCTGGAGCGTTGCTGGCGCCGCCCATCGTGAATGGGGGCGAGGGGATTCTCAATACCGCTTCTCCTCCGGTTGTGGGTCCGCCGACTGCCTGACAGGATCACCCAAATGCTTCGGAAGGAAGCGGTGACTTGGGATCGGGCAACGGCCCGGGAATCCGAAGGAAAGGCGGCTGCTCAACTCGACAGAGCGGAGGTGTTCAAGCTGAGTCGGCCCGCCCGCGAGCCCGTGTCCGTCCGGCTTGATCCGCAGGACATTTTCCTGCTCAAACGTCTCGCTCGCCGGAAGGGCGTCCCGTACTCCCAGCTCCTTGCCCAGTGGGTCCACGAACAGATCGTGAAGGAAACACAACACCACGCCGGCTGACCCCCTCACCCGACCCTCTCCCCCTTATGGGGGCGAGGGGATTCTCAATACCGCTTCTCCTCCGGTTGTGGGTCCGCCCTTGACCGCGCTATCCGCAGCAGGACGCCACGTTGGCCGCCTTCCGAAGATCCCGCCACATGGCGACGGCGGAGGCGCAGTAGCCGCCGCGGAACTCGGAGGTCTCCTGAATCGCCGCCGGGAGCTGCGCTCGATCAATCCGGCGGAAGCCCCAGGCCTCTGCCAGGGACTCGATGGTGGTGGTGAGGAGATACGCCCGCGCTACCCCCCTCGTTCTGGCGTGGGCAGCCAGGGTCTCGTACAGACGACGGCCCAGGCCCAGGCCTCGATAGGCTGGCGTTACCACCAGCGACCGGAAGAGGGCGTCGGATCCGCGCACCTCCATCCCGACGCAGCCCACCCCGCGTCCCGCGTGGTGGGCGACCAGGAAGTCGGCCAGGTGTGGCTCCACGTCTGCCGGAAGATCCGCGTCCGCCAGGAGGGCCCGGATCGCTGGGAGATCCTCCATCTGGGCAAGTTCGACCACTACCTCCGATGCCGTGGACGCAGGATACGGCTTGACCCCCTCGAATCGCGCACTCCAGATCTTCCCTGTCGCCTCCCGGGCCAGGGCAGCGCCATCCCCGCAAGCCCCGGGGGTTATCCCGCAGGCGGAATCGCCGAACAGCCCCTGAAGCTGGCCGGCGTCATACACCAGCCGGGATGTCGCCCGAACCTCCCGGAGGCCCGCCGCTTCCAGTCCCCGGACGTATGCCGCCTCGCTGATGGCGCCGGCCAGGCACCCGGTCCAGGCGTCGCGGCTCTCCCGGATCGCGGCCGGAAGCTCCTCGGCCACGATGTCGGAGATGGAGATGCGGCCTCCCGGCTTGAGGACCCGGGCAATTTCGCGAAACACGGCCGGCTTGTCGGGACTGAGGTTGATCACACAGTTCGAGATCACCCAGTCCACCGACGCGTCCGCTACAGGCATCTTCTCGGCGTCGCCCAGGCGGAACTCGACGTTGGTCACGCCGGCTTCCCGGGTGTTCTGGCGGCCGCGCTCGATCATCTCCGGGGTCATGTCCAGACCGATGACCCGGCCGGTTGGTCCAACTTTGTCGGCGGCGATCAGGCAGTCAATGCCCGCGCCCGACCCGATGTCCAGGACCACCTGTCCTGGCGTGACCCCGGCGTAGGCCAGGGGATTCCCGCACCCGAAGGAATTCTGGACGGCGTCCGCGGGGAGCCGTCCGAGTTCCTCCTCCTCGTAGCCGGCCGACTTGACCAGTGATCCCTTCATGGTCTCGGTCGCCGCTGGGCCACAGCAGGAACTCTTGACCTGCACGGGCTGAGAAGGTGCCGGACCACAGCACGACGGTGACGGCCGCTCGATTGCCCGGGCGTACCGCTGTCTCACGGCTTCCTTGATGCTGTCCTTGCCGATCTCTTGCTCGCTCATGTCGCCTCCCCGATGATTACTGCACAGGCAGTGGGTCCAGCAGGCCCTTGAGGGCCTCGCGGGATTGTGCCCGGACCTTTCCGGCGCTCACGGCCATGGCGACGCTCAACGCCTCGCGGATGGCCCCCTCTGACACCTTCTTCTTCTTGGCGACGCCAAGGTAGTGCTGCATTCAGGGCGCGCATCCCAGCGCCATGGCCACCGCCATACCGATCAAGACTTTGGTTTTGCCATCCACCGCCCCATCAGCATAGACCGCGCCGTAGAACGAATTGAACTGCTGCTCCAATCCGGTCGGTAGCATGGCTCCCCTCCTTCTCTTCGCTCCCTCTTCTCATACATGGTTGTAATACGCAATCATTCCAGGAAAAAAATTACGCCTTGCAGCACGTCTCCTGCCAGCGCCGGGCCCCCTGCGCCAGGGCCTCCAGCACCTTGAAGGCACCTGCCCACTGGTCGGACGGGATGGCCTTCAGGATCGCCCTCTGCGTCTCGATGAGATCCCGATTGATAGCGGCGGCGATGGCCTTGCCGGGACCTTGTTGCCGCTTCACGTACCCCCGTCGGACGAGTTGGGCCACAACCCGGGTCATGGTGCTCACGGATTTGAACATCCGCTTCGCCAATTGCTGCATGGTGAGGTCGCCCTCCTCCGCCAGGACATCCAGGATATGGCACTGGCTGATGGAGATGCCGTAGCAGCAGATCTGATTCCAGTCGCGGAACTGGTAGCGGCGGATCAATTCCTTGGTCAGACGGTGCAGCCGCTCCGCTCCCTCGTCCGCCCTGATCGTCTTCACGCCTGCCTCCATTGTATTTGTACGATGCAAGTTATAACAGACGATCCGCCATGTCAAGGATATTTTTCGGGCGTCCGATGGGGAAGCATTACCGGCGGGACGAGGCAGGCCCGCGGGAATCGCCCCGTCCGGGCAAGAGGGGGGTGATCAGTGAGGGAAAGTGCCGGTATGGGCTCGTACCCGGGCTCCCGTTGTCTCCCAGCGCCAGCGGGGCGTCACTTCCCTCGATGCTTGACTACCGCTGGGCGTTGCCGCGCCCGGAGGCGACCGCTGAGTTCCGGCCAGCGCCCCACCACGACCACCGCCACCGCCAAGAGCAGGGGGACCGCCCGGTGGGCGGCCTGGGTAAGCTCCGGCGCGAGCCGGCCGCCTACCAGCTTGTCGGCCACGATCATCTCCCCGGCCACCCAGCCCAGGATGGCCGCCCCCAGGAGGACCAACCAGGGGTACTTGTTCATGAGCCTGGCCACCAGGGCGCTACAGAACAGGATAATAGGGATGCTGAGTCCGAGCCCAAACAAGAGAAGGAAGAAACTCCCGTGCGAGGCGGCCGCCACCGCCAGCATGTTGTCCGTGGACATGATGAAATCGGCCAGCACGATAATCTTGATGGCCTCCCAGAGGCCGGCGCTGGCCCGCATGTGCTCCTCCCCGGCGCCGGGGGGCTGCCGGAGGAGCTTCCAGGCGATCCAGAGCAAGAGCACCCCGCCCCCGAACTGGAGGAGCGGTACTTGGAGGAGCTGCGCCGCGATGAAGGTCACGAAGACCCGCAGGGCCACGGCCCCGAAGGCCCCCCAGAAGATCCCCTTCTTCTGCTGCTTGGCGGGCAGGGAGCGGACCGCCAGGGCGATGACTACGGCGTTATCCCCCGCCAGGGTGAGGTCCAGGACCACGATGGAGAGCCAGCGGGCCAGGAATTCCCAGGTCATGTTTGGCAATCCCTCCGATCGCCTTTCAGAGAAACGCAGGTCCTGGAGTGCAGACAGAGGCTACGGAGCGTTTGCCGCGCCCCGTACGCCCTTCAGACGTGACAAGACCCTACAGCATGCCTGGGTTATCACCAAGGGAAAAGCGTCTTCGTCCGTGAAAAGCACGCGTGATTGGACAATTTCGCGACTCGTTGCCAGGTCTGCGCGATGGCGCGTCGCAATGCCTCACGGACGCCGGCCGGGTCGCGGGTGGGCTTGAAGCCGAGGCTTTCGCGGATCTTGCGGTCGTCCAGCTCCCACCGATCGGCGAGAAAGGCCGCGCCCGTCCATTCCGTCTGGGGAACTCCCTCCACCCGCCCGGATGATCCCGTTACTTCCACCACCATCCGCGCGACCTCCTCCCACGTCACATAGGCGCTGGCCAGGTTGAAGACTTCCCCGAAACTTCGAGGGTTGAGAAGAATCAGTTCCGCGGCCAGGTTGAAGTCCTCCAGAGACAGGAAGCTCCCGCCGCAAACGGCCGGGACCACCAGTGGTTTGCCCGCGGCGGCCGTGCGCAGCATCTCCCGGAGATGGCGGCCCCCGATCTCCGCCCCAAAAGCCCACCAGAACCGGAGGATCGTAACTGGCATCCCCCCCGTCTGCCCCCCCAGGAGTGTGAGCTTCTCGGCGAACTCCTTGGCCATCCCGTAAGTGGGCTTCCGGGCCTCCAGGACGCAGAGCGGGTGATCTTCGTCTATGGGCACCCGGATCGGCTTGCCATACACCACGGCTGTACTTGTGTAGAGAAAGTGCCGGACGCCCTCCCTGCGCGCCGCCTCCAGTAGCAGGAGGTGTCCCCGCAGATCCTGCTCAAGAAGAATCCGCATATCATCCGAGAAGGACCAGGCGAGGTGGATGATCACCTCGGCGCCGTGGGCAGCCTCGGCCACTGCTGCTGGGTCTTCGACAGCACCCGGCACCAGCTCCAGCAACGGCTGGATGAGGGGCTGCAGCGCCCCCACTTCCTTGTCCAGCACGACTACGCGATGGCCCCGGGCGAGGAGGGCCGGGATCAACTCCCGCCCCACGCTGCCGCTGCCCCCTGTCACCAGGATTCGCATTCCTCTCTCCAGCCCGCGATCCCCCCTGGGGCGCACCGCCCCGGCCGATCAGCCCTCTCCGTTTCCCCGGCGCCCCGATTCTCCGTCTCTTCGCGAGGCTACCATTCCCTGAAGACGCGAACCTGGTTCTCGACCGACCGGACCCCAACCACACTCTTGACGATCCGCTCTACAGAATCCTTTGCTGCGTTAGAAAAGACCATCCCCGTCAGCGTGATGTGGCCTTCAGCCGACGCAATGTTGATGACGAGATCGTACACGAGCGGATCCCCCCAACGGACGCGGAAGAACTGCTGGATGCGGGCACTGGCCCCCTCGTCCGCCTTCCGGATGAGTTCTATGGCCTCCTCGCGACCCACGGATCGCCTGGCCATAACCCGCGGAATTCGGGCCTCCACAGGGGCACACAGCCTCACCCGGACGCAGTGCTGAATCTCTTTCAATCGGCCACCTTCAGAGAAATATCGGTCCCGCCGCTGCCGTATTCCCGGGTCAAGGCCACGATGGGCATGGAAGCACCTTTCAGGCCTTCACTGGCGCCCGCAACTTTTTTCGGATTCGGTCGCGCAGCGCTGTGACAAGGGGCCAGAAGAAGAACAGAACGGCCAGCCCGTTCACAATGCCCGCGATGGGCCGGTTGAAGAAGATGAGGGGGGACCCCTGGGACATGACAAGGCTCTGACGCATGGCCGATTCCGCCATGTCACCCAGCACCAGGGCGAGCACCATGGGGGCGATGGGGTAGTCCAGTTTCTTAAAGGCCATCCCGACAAAGCCGAAGAGGATCATGTACCAGATATCAATCATCCGATTGTTGACCGCATACGCCCCGATGGCGCACACGAACACAATGCTTGGCATCAGGATGCTAAAGGGAGCCCGGAGGATGCTCGCGAAGAAGGGGACAAAGGAGAGCACCATGACCACCCCGATAGCGTTGGCTACCCAGATGCTGCCGATGAGCCCCCAGACGAACTCGGGGTTCTCCTTGAACAGCATCGGGCCCGGCTGCAGGCCCCACATCATGAGACCACCCAGGATTACCGCCATCGTGGGAGACCCCGGAAAGCCCAGGGTGATCATGGGAAGGGTGGCCGAGACCCCGGCCGCATGGGCCGCCACCTCGGGCGCCACCACCCCCTCCATGGTTCCCTTGCCGAACTCCTCTGGGTTCCTGGCAAACTGCTTGGCAAAGCCATAACTCATGAAGGAAGCCGGTGTGGCTCCTCCCGGCTTGATCCCCATCCAGCACCCGATGAGGGCGCCCCGAATGTACGTCCTCCAGAACCTGGGGAGCTGTGCCATGGTCTGGAAGATCGTCCGCACGCCCATCCGGACCGAGACGCCTTCCAGCTTGAGGCCCTCCTCCACGGTCATGAAGACCTCCCCCAGGCCGAAGAGTCCGATGACCGCCACGATGAAACTGAAGCCTCCCATCAGCTCGGTGCTACCAAAGGTCAGGCGGAGCCTCCCGGTCACGATGTCAATTCCCACCGCGGCCATGATGAAGCCCAGGAGCGTGGCCACCACCGTCTTCACGGCGGACTTCCCTCCCAGGGCCACAAAGGCACTGAAGGTCAACATCATGACCGCAAAAGTTTCGGGGGGGCCGAACATCAGCGTGAACTCCGCGACGATGGGGGCAGCAAAGGTCAGGATCAGCGTGGCGACCATGGCCCCGAAGAAATGGGAGCAGAAGGCTGTGGTCAGGGCCTCGCAGGCCTTACCCTTTTTGGCCATGGGGTACCCATCGAAGCAGGTAGCCACCGACCACGGCTCCCCAGGGATATTGAACAGGACCGAGGTGATCACCCCGCCGAAGAGTGCCCCCCAATAGATGGCCGCCAAGAGGATGACGGCCGAGGTGGGCGGCAGCCTGAAGGTCACCGGGATGAGAATGGCCACCCCGTTCGCCCCCCCAAGACCTGGCAAGACCCCCACGAACGTCCCCACGAAGAGCCCCGCGACCAGCACCGCCAGGTTGAATGGGCTCAGGGCCGTCTGCAAGCCGATTAGCAGGTTATATACTGCCTCCATCCCATCCTCCCTGTATGGGTCAGAACGTCAGGAGATCCTCAAACCTCCCCTTCGGTAGAGGGATCAGGAAGATCCGATCGAATATGAAATAGCTCACCAGGGGGAGCAGGATGCTCACGGCCGCCACGGTGATCCACTTGTGCTTTCCGATCCACCGCATGTAGACGGCGAGGTACAGGCCGGCCGCGATGTAGAGGCCGACGAATTCCGTCAAGAGCACCATCGCGGCGGCCGGGACCGACACGTAGAGGACCGGCTTCAGACCGCCCAGCCGGATGAAGGGCTTGTCTGGCTCGCCCTTCCGTGAACGGACGAAGACCTGCCCCAAAACCACCAGGCTCCCCACGGTCACACCCATCCCCAGCAAGAATATGTACATGCCAGGTTCCGGGCCGGACGTCGACCAGCCGAATATGCCCAGCCTCGCGGCCTCGTAGAGGACCAGAATCCCGATCGCCAGGACTATCAATGCACAGATTGCATCAGCTTTGCGCATGACCTCTCCTTCACCTCCCCTGGCCGGACGACACCCACCGGGGGCGAGGGTCCCCTCGCCCCCGAGGGATGCCTGCCCTCTACGACCGTCGCCTGACCGCTACTTGACGAGGCCCCCTTTCTTCATGAGGTCCTTGGTGAGGGCTTCCTTCTCCTCCAGCCATTTGGGGTAGTCCGAGCCCGCCAGAAAGGCGGGCTTGAGCGCGTTGTCGGCCAGGTACTTCTTCCACTCCGGGGTCTCGGTGCCCTTCCGGAAGAGGTCAACCTCTTTCGACACCCCGGGGGGCATGAAGATCCCCCGCAACATCGTATAGCCCATGTCAAAACCGGTGGCCTCCTTCATGGTTGGGATCTTGTTCCACTCCGGTAGGGGGATCCGCTCGCGGTCTACCACCGCCAACGGCCGGAGCCGGCCGGCCTTCCAGTGGCCCACGGCCTCCGAGGGATTGTTCACGGTCGAGTCGGTGTGCTTCCCCACCAGGCTCACCGCCACATCCCCGCCCCCCTTGAAGGGGACATAGATGAACTTCAGCCCAAAGGCCTGCTCCATCTGGATGGTGATGATCTGGTCCTCCTGGGCCGTCCCCGTGCCCCCCATCTTGAATTTGCTGGGCTCCCTCTTGACGGCGTCGAAGTATTCCTTGGCCGTCTTGTAGGGGCTCTCGGCGTTCACCCAGAGGACGAACCAGTCGAGGGCCAGCCGACCCACGGGGGTCAGGTCCTTCCAGTTGAACGGAACGCCCGTGGCGAGAGGAGTGGTGAAGAGATTGTCCAGGGTGAGGGTGATCACGTGAGGGTCGCCCTTCTTCTCCTTCACGTGCATGAACCCCTCGGCCCCGGCGCCCCCCGACCGATTCACCACGATCAAGGGCTGGGGGGAGAGCTTGTGCTTCTCGACGAGCGGGAAGATGAAGCGGGCCATGATATCGGCCCCGCCCCCTGTTCCCGCCGGAACGACGAATTCCACCGACTTCGTGGGCTGCCAGGCAGCAGCGGCGATCCCGCCCCACAGGCCCGTCACTCCCACCGCCATGGCGATCAGAAGCACCCACTGCCGCAGGTTCGGTCTTTGCTGCTTCTTCATGATTCTCCTCCCCCCGTTCCTCGGGGCGGTACCTCGCCCCACGGCGATCCATGGTCCGAGGTACCGCGGGTTGACCGCTTGCATAGCTAACCCGAGTTATTCACGGACGTGTGTTCCCCCTCGCCGGCGTCCCCCTCACCCTGCCCCTCTCCCGCCAGGGGAGAGGGGACCCTCTCCACACCCTCTCCCTCGATGGGCGCGGGCGGGGGTGAGGGTGCCGAGCGGTTTCACGAATGATCCGGTCTACGCCGTCGCCCGCGGCGGCGGGACCGGGATCTCCACCGGGATCCCCGGCGCCTTCAGCTTGGCATCCACGAAGGCCTGCATCTTGGCGATGTGGGCCTCCGTCAGGTGGGCGAACCGGTTCTGTACCTTGAGGTATTCGCGGACCGGCTTGTACTCCTTGGGCTTGTGCTGGTACTTGAACTCGCCGTTCTCCCACTCATAGAGGACCCACATGCCCGTCTGGATGGCCAGCTTCGCCACCTCCACTGTCTTGGATTCGTCGAACTTCCAGCCCTTGGGGCAGGGGGCATGGATGTGCAGGAAGGTCGGCCCGGGCACGTTCAGCGCCTTTCGGACCTTGTTGATGAGGTCCACCGGGTAGGCCACCGACGCCGTGGCCACGTACTTCACCGCCGGGTGTCCGCCGATGACGAGCTGCGGCGGATCCTTGGGGAACAGCCTCTTTCCCTCGGGGATTGCCGGTCCCGGCGGGGTGAAGGTGGTGTTCCCCCCGTACGGTGTCGTGGGGGAGGTCTGGATCCCGGTGTTGGCGTAGGCCTCGTTGTCGTAGCAGATGAACAGGGCATCGTGCCCGCGGTACATCATGGCCGACATGGCCTGGAGGCCGATATCCACCGAGCCGCCGTCTCCCGCCATCACGATCACGTTGGGCAGCTCGCCCTCCCACTTTCCCTTCCGGATCAGCACCTGGTATGCCGCCTCGATGCCCGAGGCCACGGCCCCGCCATTGGTGATCTGGGCATGGATCCAGGGCACCGCGTAGGGGGTGCAGAGGTAACTGGAGTTGGCCACGTACATGCACCCGGTGGGCCCGATGAAGATGGTGTTGGGGCCGGCCGCCTTGGCCACCAGCTTGTACTGCAAGGCCGGGCCGCAGCCGGCGCAGGTCCGGTGCCCCGGGACGTAGTACTCCTCCGTGGGCACGCTCCGGATCTTCTTGATCGGCGAGAGCGTCTGTGTCTTCACGGCAACTGCCATCGCTCGCTCCTTTCCTTTGCTCGTCGTTCATCGTGAACCGGAAACCGGGGCTCACCGATTCACGTTTCACGCCTCACGTTTCACGCCTAACGGGTCACGCCGCCTGTTCGAACCCGACCCAGTACACGTATTTCCCGACCCTCCCATCCTTCACGGCCTTGGCCAGGACCTCGGCCATCCAGTAGAACTCCTGGAGCGGGATCACCTCCCCGCCCATGCCCGCCATGAAGGAGGTCGTCAGGGGCCGCTTCGGCGCGTCGTACAGGGCCGCCCGGACCTCGTGAAGCAGATTCCCTCCTCGCATGGCGCCGCCGTAGGAGGTACTGGTCTCCACCACGCCGACCGCCTTGAACTTCGACAAGGCCTCCGCCACCTCTTCCGTCGGGAAGGGCCGCACGAAGCGGAGCTTCACCAGACCGATCTTCAGGCCCTTCCCCCGCAGGTGCTTGATGGCATGCCGGGCCGTCAGCGCATGGGCACCCTGTATGAAGAACACCACATCCGCGTCGTCGGTCTGGTACTCCTCCACGAAGGGGGAGTACCTCCGGCCGAAGATCCGGTTGAAGTCATCAATGGCCCCCCGGATCACCTTGGGAACGTCCAGGAACGCCTGGGCCCGTTGCAGATCCATGATGACACCCTGATCGGGGCGGATCTGCGGCCCGTGGGAGACCGGCTTCTTCGTGTCCAGGGCATGCGGCGGCTTGTAGGGCGGCAGGAACTCGTCCACCTGCGACTGATCCGGCAGCGTCACCTTTCCCGGGAGGTGCGAGACGAAATACCCGTCCTGGCAGACGAACTGGGGCAGCATCACCCGGGGGTCTTCCCCCACCCGGTAGTTGATCAGGTGGTTGTCAAAGGCCTCCTGGGGCGTCTCGGCCCAGCCCATGAGCCAGCCCTGATCCCGGCAGGACATGGCGTCGGTGTGCTCCGACCCGAAGTCGCCCGGCGGGTCCAGGGTCCGATCGGCGATCATCATCTGGACCGGCAACCGCGCGCCGGAGATCGGCGAGTAGGTTTCGAAGGCATAGGTCACCCCGACGCCGGAGCTGCCGGTGAAGGTCCGGGCCCCCGCCGCCGACGCACCGTAGCAGACCGAGAGCTGGGCGTGTTCGCCCTCGCCGTGGATGAACTCCGCGTCCAGCTCGCCGTTGGCCACCATCTTGGCGAGTTCCATCATCGCCGCCGTGTAGGGGCGGATGGGGTAGGAGCAGATCACATCCACCTTGGCCATCTTCACCGCCTGGGCGGCGGCGGCGCATCCGCTCAACGTCACTTCCTTGGCCATCGGTTTCCCTCCTCAGAAGAGCTTCTCCAGGCGGACCACGCCGTCCTCGAAGTCCAGCTCGTAGGTCTTGGTCAGGGCCGCGGTGGTGCACTCGTTGACGCAGATCAGGCAACCCTTGCAGTACTTGCTGTTCCAGACCACCTCTTCCTCGGCCTCGTTCAGTTGCCAGCAGGCGTCCGGACAGAAGATGACGCAGTTCATGCAGAGGTTGCACTTCTCGTGATCAATCACGGGTCGGTAGGTCCGCCAGTTGCCGGTGATCATCATGGGCTGCTCCCCCACCGGCGCCGGCGTCACCCCGGCGAAGGGCACCTCGCGTTCCTTGGGGATATCGAACATGATGTGGCCTCCTGTGAGAAGGTGCTGGCCTCAGTTGATGGTCTGCACCACCGTTTGCTCGTGTCCCCGGTACAGGGCCTCCTTGTTCTTGACCACCGCCGCCAGATTCTCCAGCTTCACCAGGCCCGTGGCCCGGGCCACGGCGCCCAGGAGGGGAGCCGCGATCCCGGCGCCCAGCCCCACCGCATCCACGCCGCCCTCGCTTCCGGAGAAGTCCACGGTGGCGGTCCCGGCGATCCCGTCGGCATCCACGCAGGCGATGGCCTTCAGCAGGTCCTTGTTGGGGATGAACTTGAGGATGTCCTCCGGCTTCCGATCAGTGTTCACCACCAGGACGCCGCCCTTGTTCATCCCGCGCAGGATATTCATCCCCTTCACCATGGTGGCGTCCACCACGACCACGACCTCGGGCTTTTCGTTCTCGTAGTCGTAGCGCATCTCGATCTCTTCGTCGCTGATCCGGGCGTACTTCCGGACGGGGACGTTGACCCGGTCGGGAAGGTCCACGTAATTGTCGAAGGCCTGCGTGAACCTCCCTTCCTTGTCCGCGGCCTTTGCCAGGGCGTTGGCCACGTCCCGCCCCTCCTTGTCCTTGACCACACCTCGGGTCCACACCGTGATCTCGTGTACATGGGCCATAGGTCCCTCCTTCCCTCATTGCGGATTGCGCCTGCCTGCCCCGCTGCCTGCCTGTGCGTGTCCGCACACAGACAGGGGGCGGTAGGCAGGGATTGCGGAATGACAATCCGAAATCTCAAATCGAAGATCGGCGGCGTGCGGGCTGTGCCCCCGCAACCGCGCTTCCCACCTGCGCCTGGGCCTCCCGCAGGTGCCGCCAGGCGACCCGAAAGGCCCTGGACGCCTCCCGCCGGCTTTCCTCCAGCGCCAGGATCGCAGCCTTCTTGCAGGCGAGTTCCAGATCCGCGCCCGTCCAGCCCTCGGTGGTGTCGGCGACTTCGTCAAGATCCACGTCGTCCTCCAGTGGCAACCCCTGGGTGTGAATTCCGAGGATCTCGCGCCGTTCGGCGCCGTCCGGGAGGGGCAAATCCAGGACGGAATCGAACCGGCCCGCCCGCAAGAGGGCCGGCTCCATCAGATCCGGCCGGTTGGTGGCCCCCAGGACCGCCACGCCCAGCGACCCGTGCAGGTCATCCAGCTCCCGGAAGAGTTGGCTGACCAGGCGGGGGAACAGGCTTCCCGCCTCCTGGGCGGAGCGCGCCGGGGCCAGGGCCTCGATCTCGTCGAAGAAGAGGATGCAGGGGGACGCCTGCTTGGCCCGCTTGAACACCTCGCGGAGTCCCTTCTCCGACTCCCCAACCCACTTGGAGAGCAGGCTTGGCAGATCTACCGTGATCAAGGTCAGGCCCAGCTCCCCCGCGATCGCGCGGGCCAGCAGGGTCTTCCCCGTCCCCGACGCGCCGGTGAGGAGGATCCCCTTGGGCGGGTTGAAGCGCGGATGGGCGATGAGGCCACCGCCACTTCGGACCAACTCGAGGATGGAGCAGAGGGTCCGCTTCGTCTCGGCCAGGCCGCCGACATCCTTGAGGGTCAGGCGCGGCCGCTCCGCCAGGAACTCCCGCGTGGAGGTGGGCTCCACCACCTTGAAGGCCGCCAGGAAATCCTGACGGGTGACCTGGATCGCCAGCGAGTCCAGTTGGGGCTTCAGATCCACCCCGAAGTGGATGTGCGGGAGCAGGCGACGCAGCGCCACCATTCCCGCCTCCTTGCACAGGACCGCCAGGTCCGCCCCGACGTAGCCGTGGGTGATCTCGGCGAGCTGCTCCAGGTCCACGTCAGGGGCCAGGGGCATCCGGCGCGAGTGGATGCCGAGGATCTGGCGTCGCGCCCGCCGGTCCGGGACGCCGATGGTGATCTCACGGTCGAAGCGCCCCGGCCGTCGCAGCGCCGCGTCCACCAGCTCCGGCATGTTGGTGGCGCCGATGACCATCACCTCGCCCCGCTCCACCAAGCCGTCCATCAGGGCCAGAAGCTGTGCCACCACCCGCTTCTCCACGTCGCCGATGACCTGGGCGCGCTTGGGCGCCAACGCGTCAATCTCGTCCAGAAAGATGATACTGGGCGCGTTCCGCCGTGCCTCCTCGAAGACCTCGCGCAGCTTCGCCTCACTCTCGCC
>JACQXP010000014.1 GCA_016208645.1 Candidatus Methylomirabilota bacterium
AACCGAACACAAGGAGTCTTCAAAGAATATCGAATGTCGAACACCGAATGACGAATTTCGAATCATCCCTCGATCACGCGCTGATCGCGTGCGGCGTTCGTCATTCGACATTCGTGATTCGATATTCGACATTCCGCCTCGCGCTGCAGAAAAGGTATGGCTACCCCCTCAATTAGCCGGAGACAGTCTGGCTACCTCCCGGCCACCTCCACCACGTAATCCACCACCTTCGCCGGGATGTTCACGCCGGTGGTGTCGATGCTGTTCCGGAACTCCATGGTGTAGTTGACCTCGTTCACCATGAGGCCGTCGGCCGTCTCGAACACGTCAATGGCGACGATGCCGCCGCCCACGGCCTTGGCGGCCCGGACGGAGATCTCGTTGAGGTCCGGCGTCACCGGGCAGTTGGTGGCGATGCCGCCGCGCGCGGTGTTGGTGATCCAGTGCGGCGAGGTCCGGTAGATGGCGCAGATGGTCTCGTCGCCGACGACGAAGGAGCGGATGTCCCGGCCCCGCTTCTCGACGTATTCCTGGATGTAGTAGGTCGAATGATGGTAGGAGCCCAGGGTCTCCTTGTGCTCCAGGATCGCCTCGGCCGCGTCGCGGTCGTTCACCTTGGAGAGCAGGCGGCCCCAGGATCCCACGGCCGGCTTGAGGACGACCGGGTACCCGAGCCGTTCGATGGCCCGGAGGGCGGACTCGGGCGTGTAGGCGACGTACACCTTCGGGGTGGGCACGCCGTCACGGATCAGGGCCAGGGTGGTGAGCAGCTTATCGCCGCAGGTGTTGGCGACCTCGTAGCTGTTGACGGTCCTGACGCCGCAGTCGTTGAGGTATTTCAGGGTGTGCAGGGCCCGCGAGTGATTGATGCAGCGTTCCAGGATGACGTCGAAGTCCCACTGGCGGTGATGGAGGTCGAGGACCAGCTCCCGGTCGTCAATGCGGATGAACTCCAGGCCCCGCCGGCGAAACTCGTCGAACAGGAGCTTCTCCTCCTTGCGGATGAGGGAGCACAGGACCCCGATCTTCATTCGCCCCAGTCCTCTTCCTCTTCGGGGGCCGGGGCCAGTTCCGGGGGCTGCACGCTGAGGACTTCCAGGTCCAGGCCGCAGTCAGGGCACTGGATGATCTCGCCGACCTCGGTGGAAGCATCCAGCGGGATCTCGGCTTCACATTCGGTGCAGAGCGCCATGATCATCACCTCCGCTGACCTCGCAAACGGGCGGAGGATACCACGCACCCCGGATGGCTTCAAGGGAAACACGGGCTCGGCGACCAATATGTTCGGAGGCTCGGACCGCTCCCGCATGCCAGCGTGGTTGCCGGCCGCCCCACCCCTCCCGCCTCGATCTACCGGGCCCCCGCCTTCAGCTCCTCCAGCAGCTTCAGCGAGGCCTCGTGGACGCCGGCACCGGTTTCCTCGGCTTCGAACCGCTCGAATTCCTCCCCCAGGTGCGCCTGGAGCTGGGGGCTTAGCACCTGATCGGCCATGGGGAACAGGATGGTATTCTCCTTGTCAATGTGGGCCCGCAGGAGCCGGATGTACCCGCGACCATTCTGGATGATCTGCTGTCCCGCGGCCGGATCCCGCCCGATCCCGGCCGCGCCCTCGGCGAGACCACGGATGAATCCGCGGCCGGTGTCGTGCTCTGAGAGCATGACCGCGATGGGCCCGCCCTCCCGGGGAAAGCCCTGGTCCACCATGGTCTTGAACAGCAGGTTCTCCTCCTTGCCGTGGTGGCACTGGTCGGCGAAGGTCCGGAGGAACTGCACCGCCTTCTCGAAATAGGCCCGATCGGGGGCGGCTCCGGCCTCCAACGCGGCGATCTTCTGCTCCAGGGCATCCAGGGCCTGGAGGATCAGGGCATGCTCGTCCTTGAGGACCTGGGTCGGGGGGCCGGTGTGGGCATGCTGAGGCGCGTAGTCGTGGCTGCTCCCTGCGTGGTGCCCGCAGCAGCCCAGCGCCTCGGCGGGCGCCTGCGAGGCGGCAGCGGCGGCGACCCGGCGGATCTCCACCTTCCACACCTCGGGGCCGTTCTCCAGGGAGCGCCATTCGAACTGCCCGGTCCGCTCTGCGGCGAACTGGTAGTAGAGCGGCTTGGGGTCGTGGTCGTTGACCAGGAGCATGGAGTCCCCGACCGCCAGGCCCTCGAAGGTGCGGAAGATGGTCGGGTGCTTCTGCGGGATCGGCAGGACACGGGCGTCTACGGTGGCTGCGTAGCTGGCTGGCATGGTGGATTCCTCCTCAGAGAGACACAGGGGTGTCAGTGGACGATCAACTGTGGCATCGCCTCGATGGCGGCCTCGGCCGCCCGGCGCACTTTCTCCGCCAGGTCGCGGAAGGCCCGCGCCTCGGCAGACTCCGGCGTTCCAACGACGACGGGGGAGCCGGTGTCGCCCCCCTTGCGAATGGCCGGATGGAGGGGGATCTCCCCCAGGAAGGGAACCCCCAGGGCCTCGCTCACCTCGCGCCCACCGCCCCGGCTGAACACGTCGGTCTCTGCCTGGCAGTGGGGGCAGATGAAGTAGCTCATGTTCTCCACGATGCCGAGGACGGGGACGCGGACCTTGCGAAACATCCGCAGGCCCTTTTCGGCATCCAGCAGGGCGACGCTCGACGGCGTGGTGACGATGACCCCGCCGGTCAAGGGCACGGACTGCACAAGGGTGAGCTGCGCGTCCCCGGTCCCCGGGGGGAGATCCACGACCAGGGTGTCCAAATCGCCCCAGCGCACCTCGTGCAGGAGCTGGCGCACGGCCTGGGCCACCAGGGGCCCCCGCCAGATCACCGGCGACTGGTCACCCAGCAGATACCCCACCGACATCACCTTCAGGCCGTACCGCTCCAGCGGGATGATCTTCCCGTTCTCCGCCACGGGCTGCCCCGGGGTGCCCAGCATCAGCGGCACGTTGGGGCCGTAGATGTCGGCGTCCAGGAGGCCGACCGCCGCCCCCGGTCGTGCCAGGGCCAGGGACAGGTTCACGGCCACGGTGGTCTTGCCCACGCCGCCCTTGCCCGAGGCGACGGCGATGATGTGCCGGACCCCCGGGATGGGAGACGGTCCCGGTGCGGAGTCATGCGGGGCGGGGCGTGCTCCCGCCTGGATGTGGATCTCGCCGATCCCCGGCAGGCTGCCCAGCGTCTCCCGGGCCGCCGCCTGCACCTTCGCAATCACCTCGGGATCCTGGCTCGGAATCTGGAGAGCGAGGGACACGTTCGCTCCGTCCAGCCGCGCATCCTTCACCACGCCAAAGGAGACGATGTCGCGACTGAAGCCCGGGTACTTCACCTTGCGGAGGGTCGTGAGAATCTCTTCGGTGGTCAGCGTGGGAGTTACCATCCGCGCCCCCTCCGTCCGGTGCCGGCCAGGGCCTGCTTCCCCTCGGGGGAGATCATGTCGGGGTTCCAGCGGGGCTCCCACACGACCTCGGCGGTCGCCGCGGTGACGCCGGCGAGCTGGCGGATGGCGCGCTCGACCGCCTGGACGAAGCTGCCGTGCAGCGGGCAGCCGCGCGTGGTGAGGGTCATGCGGATGACGACCTCACCGTCCTGGATCTGGACGTCGTAGATGAGGCCCAGGTCCACGATGTTGATTCCCAGCTCCGGGTCAATGATCTGCCGGAGCGCATTGTGGATCCGCTCCTCGGTGACTGGGGGTGCTCCCGTTTGGGTCATGGTGTCTCCTTTTTCCGCGTCCTGCGCTTCCATCCCCCGGCCTCATGGTCTCACCGCCTGGACCTCGGGAAGCGGGGTCAGGCGGGGGACCAGGTGGCGGTAGATCCGGGACAGGGCCACGGCG
The DNA here is from genome assembly GCA_016208645.1 of Candidatus Methylomirabilota bacterium. GTDB lineage: Bacteria > Methylomirabilota > Methylomirabilia > Methylomirabilales > 2-02-FULL-66-22 > 2-02-FULL-66-22. Next base: position 3,801 of record JACQXP010000014.1, read on the forward strand.
AAGGCCAGGCCGGCCAGGGCCAGCACGATGGTGCCCGCCTGGACAAGGAGGCCGGACGCGACGATCAGCCCGACCACGGTCGTCTGGATGCCGATGTGGAGCAGCCAGAACTCGATCCGGGGCACCGTCTCGCCCAGGAACTGCGTCGCAGGTGGCACGGGCCGCAGGCCCACGAGGTCGCTGTAGCGGTGGTGCCAGACCAGGAAGGGAATGATCTTGTACATCATGCCGATGATCATGACGGACACCCAGCCCAGGAGCGCCAGGACCCCGTAGCCGAAGGCCAGGCGGGCACCGAATTCCTCGCTTGGGACCCAGCCCGTGGTAAGCCACAATCCCAGCACGGTCACGATTGCCAGGGACGCGATCGCGCTCAGGGCATGCCGTAGCCCCCAATCCAGCCGGGGGCGCCGGCGCGCCCGCAGGACTTCACGCATCTTCCAGAGGAACAGGCCCACAGCGGCGGCGATCAGGAGGCCGAAGAGCGAGGCCCACGCGCTCCGGAAGAGGAGCGTCCCGAACAGGCCCACCAGGCCGACATTCAGCAGCCAGAACTGCCAGCGGGCCAGGCGCTCGTCGCGAAGCTCGCCCAGGCTGAACATGGGGATCAGCTTGTAGCTGGAGCCGAAGATCATCATGGTGATCCAGCCGATGCCGGCCAGGTGGGCGTGCGCGTGGATCGTGCGCAGGACCTGGCCGCCCAGGAAGTCGAAGATCTTGTCCAGGGCCATCAGGTTCCCCATGGCCGCGGTGGCGGCCAGGTAGGTGAGTGCGGCCGCCACGTGCTGCGCCACGATGTCCCAGCGCGGAAGCTGCCACAGGGTGCGCCCCATGTTGATCGCGTGAAGGATGACGGCGACCAGGACCAGGCCGGCACCCAAGGCCATGCCCGGATGGCGACCGATCCAGAAGTGGCCCACCATGGCCGTGACGCCGAGGAGCATGATCCAGAACTGCCAGCGGGCCAGGCGCTCGCTGTAGAGCGTGGTCTCCAGGGCGACCGGGACCAACTGGAAGGATGCGCCCATGATCGTCATGGTGATCCAGCCCAGGGTGAGCAGGTGGGTGAGGGCGAGGGCATGTCCCTGGTAGTAGAAGTCCAGGAGATCGCTCACCTGGAATGGCGCCCAGAGCAGGGTCGCCAGCAAGGCCCCCTGGGCCGCCATGAAATACCGCAGCGGCACCCAGAGGGACGGCTGCCGGGCCGGGACGCTATTTGCAGATCCGGGTTTCGAACCAGCCATGAGCCATTTCCTCGGTGGAGTAGGCGAAACCCCGCTCCTCGAGCTTCGGGTACAAGAGCATCGGCCGCCGATCGGTGAGGGCCAGGATCTGGCCGCCCCCGGCGATCCGGGGGAGCGTCTCCAGGATCTTGGCCATGGGCTGCGGCGGCTCCAAGCCACGGGCATCTACAACGAGGGGGCTCGGGGTGAGGGCCTGGGGGCTGGACGCGGCGGAAGGCGCCGAAGACCTCTCGGCCGGGGTGGCCGCCCGATAGAATGTAATCCACCATTCCTGCGGACCACGCCGCTCGGTCCAGTGGGCGAAGCCCCGCTGCGCCAGGACGTCATACAGAGGCACCGGCTCGAAGATGTTGCAGAGCAGGAGCACCTGGTCGGCTCGGAGGGAGGCGACGGTCTTCATGATCCGGTGATAGGGTTCTTCTCCTGCCCGGACCTGCTCGCGGACATCCAGGATCACCCGGCGGTCCTCCGGCAAGCCCCGGAGTTCCTCGGGCATGGACGTGTCGGGCGATGGGAGGGCAGGGCTCGATCCGCCCAGGTCCGGCGGCAACGGTTCGCCGATGGCGCGGTATATCTCCGCAAGCATCTCGTTGGGATCCACTTGCGCAGTCCGGGCGGCCTTCTCGATGGTGACCAGCGGGGTCATCAGCTTCCGCAAGGTCGGGCGTCGCAGGAGTTCGAAGTGTTTGTTGTACCGGGCCAGGACCTCGATCATGTCCGGATAGGCCTTCAGCAGCTCGGAGATCTTCGTCTCGCGCGTCGGCCTCAAGGGCCCTCCGCGATCGCGAGGACCGGGCAGGCCGCCTCGCAATCGGTGCAGTAGTCGCAGTCGGCTACCCTCGCGATGACTGCTTTCAGTTCCTGGATGACCAGGGCGCCCACGTGGCAGACGTCCACGCAGTCCCCGCATCCGTTGCAGGCGTCGCGGTCAATCCTGGGGAGAACCAACGCCGCATCCATGTGCGTTCACTCCGGGCTCGGGTTCCTTGCTCAGTGTCGGTCGCAGGATACGGCAGAAGACTCGGGGGGTCTGCGACTTAAGTCTCGCCGCGGACCGGGAAAAATCTCCTCGGAGAAGCTAGAATCATCAGGAAGGGATGTCCAATAATATCAATAGGTTAGCCATCATTCAGAAGAAACTGGTTAACCTTTTATGGAAGCTGGAAAAGTGGCCGGATTGGCAGGATCGGGTCAACGGAAGAGGCAAGGAGGGATCTGGCGAGGGCTCAAGAAGTTGAGTGGAGTGTAGACGACGAGACGGGCCGGCGTGCGGCTTTCGCGTCCTTCCGGTCACAGCATCCGGGCAAGGGCGGCCCGGCTCACGATGACGACCCGGTGGCGATCGAGCCTGATGGCGCCCTCCTTTTCCAGCGCCTTGAAGGCGCGTCCGATCATCTCCCGGGCCGTTCCCACGACGGACGCCATCTCCTGCTGCGTGAACTGCTGCTTCAGGCGGAGCCCCCCCTTGCCATCGTCCTCCGCCATCTCCAGGAGGAGCTTGGCCACGCGGCTGGTCACGCTGCGGAAGGACAGGTCCTCGACCTTGCGGGTGAAGTAGCGGAGCTTCCCCGCAAACGCCTTGAGGAAGCCGATGGCGATGGCCGGGTGCTCCTCGACCAGGCGCCGCATGTCGGCACGCCGGATGCCCCAGAGCGCGACCGCCTCTACGGCCTGGGCGTTGGCGGGGTTCGGTCCCCCGTCAAAGATCGGGACCTCGTTGAAACAGTCGCCGGGTCCCGCGATCCGCAGGACCTGCTCGCGCCCGTCGGGGGACAGCTTGAAGATCTTCACCTGGCCGGAGCGCACCACGTACATCGCCTGGGCCGGCTCGCCCTCTGTGAACAGGATCTGGCCCTTCTGCAATCGCACTTCGAACACGCTGGTCCGGATGCGGTCCAACGTGCGCGCGTCCAGGTACTGAAAATACGGAATGGCTTTCAACTGCTCCGGCAACATGGCTATCCTGGGATGGCGACGTAGAGGATACCGCGAACGGGGGTATTGTAGGAGGATGGGCGGGTCAGGTCAATCATTCCCCTGATGGGGTAAGGTGATAGGAGAAGGTGCCGGTGGCCGGACTGGCCGGTCGCTGAAGGAAGGACGACACCGGGACGCCAGCGGACGGCCCAGGCCGATTGACGGGATCGGGCGATCGGGCTATGCTGCCGATCGCCTCGCCGCGGCCGGCCAGTGCAGGTAGAAAGGATAGAGCTCCAGCTTCGTCCCGTCGGTCTTCTTGTTGTATTCTTCCACCAGGGCCTCCGCCTGGCGGAGATAGGTCGGGTCCCACAGTTCCAGACGGAAGCCGATGTTGTCGGAGAACTCGCCGACGGTCTTCCACCCAATCCGGAGGCCCAGAAGCTTCTGTGGGGCCGCGACGCGGCGGGGGAGCGTCGACGGGATATATTTCCCCTTGGCAAAGCTCCAGGCGA